>JAYUWY010000216.1:0-7364 GCA_043753285.1 Gemmatimonas sp.
CCAGCACCGCCGCGTCCGCGTCCGGTGAGTGGAATGCCGCCGCGTCCCGTCGCGTCGGCGACGCCAGGCGGTGGTATGGGTGGTGGTCGCCGCGAAGAACGCGGTGGCACCGCACGTCCGGGTACGCCGGGCAGCAACTTCGGACCCAACGCCACGCCGTCCTCCGGCCCGCGCCGTGGGAAGAAGGGCAAGCGCGTCGATCAAGAGCAGGTGACAGCCAACATCTCGCGCACCATGCGCCAGATGGGTGGTGCCACGGCCAAGCGTGGGCGTGGTCGCGACGACACCGCCGCGCGCGAAGAACTCGCGGCGATTCGTGCCGAGATCGCCGAGCGCGAGAAGACCACGATTCGCGTCAACGAGTTCATCACCGTCAGCGAATTGGCGGAGATGCTCAAGGTGGCCGCCACGGCCATCGTCTCGTTCGCGTTCAAGCACCTCGGATTGATGGTCACCATCAATCAGCGCATGGACTTCGACCAGATCGAGCTCATCGCGAGCGAGTTCGGGTTTATCGCCGTGCGCGAAGAGGATTACGCCGCAGCGCCAGAAGAAGTCGAGAAGGACGCCGTCGAAGATCTCAAGCCGCGTCCGCCCGTCGTCACCATCATGGGTCACGTCGACCACGGTAAGACGTCGTTGCTCGACTACATCCGTAAGGCCACCGTGGTCGCTGGTGAAGCTGGCGGCATCACGCAGCACATCGGCGCGTACCACGTGTCGTTGCCTGATGGCCGTATGATCACGTTCCTCGACACCCCAGGTCACGAAGCCTTTACGGCAATGCGCGCGCGTGGTGCTCAGGTGACGGACATCGTTGTACTCGTTGTTGCGGCCGATGACGCCGTGATGCCGCAGACGATTGAAGCCATCTCGCACGCCAAGAACGCCGGCGTGCCGATCATTGTCGCCATCAACAAGATTGACTTGCCCGCCGCGAATGCGATGAAGGTCCGTCAGGATCTCTTGCAGCACGGCGTGGTGCTCGAAGACTTCGGCGGTAGCACGCTGGCGTCCGAAATCAGCGCCAAGAAGGGAACGGGCGTCGCGCAGCTCCTCGATCAGATTCTGCTCCAGGCCGAAATTCTCGACCTGAAGGCGAATCCGGATCGTCGCGCGACGGGCTCCGTCGTTGAAGCACAGCTCGACCAGGGTAAGGGTGCCGTCGCCACGATTCTCGTGCAGAACGGCACACTCCGCGTCGGCGATGACTTCATCTGCGGTCTGCACTCGGGTCGTGTGCGCGCGCTGCTCGACGAGCGCGGCAAGACGGTGAAGTCCGCGGGTCCGGCCGTGCCGGTGCAGGTGTTGGGTCTCACTGGTGTGCCAATGGCCGGCGACCAGTTCATCTGCGTGGCTGATGCACAGGAAGCGCGCGAAATCGCACAGCGTCGTGAGCGTCTTGATCGTGAAGCGAAGAGCCGTCGCACGGCGAAGGGTGCCGTGTCGCTCGAAGACTTCATGGCCAACGCCGCCTCGGGCGAGAAGCGTCAGCTCAAGCTTCTCATCAAGGCAGACCAGGGCGGTCCGGCGGAAGCACTCGCCGATGCGCTGCAGCAGCTCAGCAACGAGGAAGTGCAGGTCGAAGTGGTCGCGCGTGCGGTCGGCGCCGTCACCGAGTCCGACATTCTTCTCGCCAAGGCGTCGGGTGCCATCATCATCGGCTTCCACGTGCGTCCGGATACCAAGGCGCGCGCAGCAGCCGATCGCGAAGGCGTTGAGATCAAGCTCTATCGCATCATCTATGAAGCGGTGTCCGACGTGCGCCTCGCGCTCGAAGGCATGCTGCGTCCCGAAAAGAAGGAAGTCATCGTCGGCGAGGCCGAGGTGCGCGAGATGTTCAAGGTGCCGAAGATCGGCGTCATTGCCGGTTGCTCGGTGCGCTCGGGTGTCATCAATCGTACGGGTCGCGCGCGCGTCATTCGCGACAGCATCGAAGTCTACGACGGCACGATTGGCTCGCTGCGTCGCTTCAAGGACGATGTGAAGGAAGTGAAGGAAGGCTACGAGTGCGGTATCGGCATCGACAACTTCAACGACCTCAAGGTCGGCGATTTGATCGAAGTCTACCGCACCGAAAACGTCGCGCGCACGCTGCAGTCGGCTTCGGCCAACTGAGCGCGCGCCGCACTGGAGGTCACTGATGCCCCCACGTGATCCACGACGAGCCGACCGCGTTGGCGAAGCCGTTCGTGAGGAAGTTGCTGCGTTCCTCACGCGCGATGCAAAGGACCCGCGTCTGACTGGGCTCGTGACAGTGACCGCAGTCGAGATGGCGCGTGATCTGCGCCACGCCATGATTTTTGTGAGCGTGATGGGTGACGATGCTGCGAAGGCGAGCACCATCGAAGCCTTGAGCGGCATGGCGCCGCATCTGCGCGGCCGTGTGGGCCGCGCGTTGCGTTTACAGTTCGCGCCCGAAATCACGTTCAAGATTGACCAGTCCGTGCAGCGCGCGGCGCGCATCGAGACCTTGCTCGCCGAGATCAAGCGCGCCGAGCAGCCGAGTGCAGAGCCGGATAGCGCTGAGCCCTCGGGTGACGACAACGCCGACGCCTGACGGACTTCTGCTGGTTGATAAGCCAGCAGGTGTTTCGTCGCACGACATCGTGAGCGCCGCGCGTCGCAGTGTGGGCGAGAAGCGCATCGGCCACGCCGGCACGCTCGATCCGTTCGCGACGGGACTGCTCGTGTTGCTCGTCGGTCGCGCCACGCGCCTGCTGCCGCACATTCCTGACGAGCCCAAAGTGTACGAAGCCCGCGTGAAGTTCGGCGCGGAGACGGACACCGAAGATTTGACGGGCGCAGTCACGCGAGAGGCTGAACTCCCGCTGCGATCCGTGCTACTGGAGAACCTGCGCTATTTCGCGGGCCTCACGTGGCAGACGCCACCGGCCTACTCGGCAAAACGCATCGACGGCAAGCGCGCCTACGACCTCGCGCGTGAAGGGAAGACCGTCGAACTCGCGCCAGTCACCATCAACATCCACCGCATCGACGTCACCGATATGGCCGCCAATGCGGATGGCCGCGTGATGGAAGCCACGATGCGCGTGATTTGCGCGGGCGGTACGTACATCCGCTCCGTCGCGCGGGATTGGGCGGAGATGTCGAGCAGTGCGGGGCACCTCATCGCGCTGCGGCGGATTTCGACTGGCCCGTTCCGCGTCGAAGACGCAGTCTCGCTTGAAGATTTGCGAGAGAAACGTGTGACGGTGCGCCCAGCACTCGACGCGCTGCCTGGTTTCCCCGTGCAGGCACTCTCCGACGAAGAGTTGGCGAAGATTGTGCGCGGCATTGATGTGCCTGCGACAATCGCCGGCGGTTGGGGCGCACTTGTTCGTGAAGATGGACGCGGTCTCGTGGCGCTGGCTCAACGACGCGGCAACGACTGGGAAGCAGGCGGCGCACGCTGGCAGCCGCGGGTGGTGATGCGTGAGGCCTGATCTCAAAGGTGCCGTGTGCACCGTCGGCACGTTTGACGGCGTGCATCGCGGGCATCAACTCGTGCTCGAGCGGTTGGCGGAGCGTGCGCGGTTTAAGGGACTGCCCGCCGTGCTCGTCACGTTCGAGCCGCATCCGCTCGAGGTCGTAAACCCCGCCGCCGCACCGCCATTGCTCACATTGGGCGATGAGAAGAGCGAGGTGTTGGCTGAGTCGCCGGTGGATTACGTCGTCGTGTTGCCGTTCACGCCCACACTCGCGCGCTACGAAGCGCCGGATTTTGTGGATCACGTGTTGATGGCGCGGCTCGGTGTGAAGGAGTTGCTCATCGGCTACGATCACGGATTCGGTCGCGGCCGCTCGGGCGACGCGGATGTGTTGAAGGCGCTCGGTTCAGCGCGCGGCTTCGATGTCACCGTGGTTGAACCGGTGAACGGCAGCGATGCGCGCCCGATTTCCAGCACAACGATTCGTCGCGCGATTGCCGGTGGTGATCTGGCGCGCGCGGCCGACGGACTTGGGCGCGCGTACAGCATCGGCGGCATCGTACAGCAGGGCGATCAGCGCGGACGCACGATGGGTTTCCCCACGATTAATCTCGGGCAGCCCTCGCCGCGCAAACTGTTGCCGCCCGAAGGCGTGTATGCGGTGCGCGTGCAGACGCCGCACGGCACGTTTGGTGGCATGATGAACCTCGGGCCGCGTCCGACGTTCGGTGACACGACCAGCTCGCTCGAAGTGCACTGCTTTGAGATGCGCGGCGAGCTGTATGGCACGCGGGTGCGTGTCGACTTGCTCGCCCGCCTGCGCGAAACGCAAAAGTTTGATGGTGTTGACGCCCTGCGCGCCCAGTTGGCGCGGGACGAATCGGCGGCTCGCGCGGTGCTCGCCGAGGCCGGCGAAATCGGGCTACCGCGATAGGGCGACGAGAGAGCGTCCAACCCGTTGTCTGTGATTGACTTGGCTTTTCCCGGCGGGTACTCTTCAAGGTTCTAGTTTTACCCCTGGTTCACCCCCTTCCAGCTCGGCATGAACTCCCTGAAGGCACGCCTTCTTGTGATCTCCGCGATGGTGATTGCGTCGGTCTTCGCGTTGTTTCCGCGGACCGTCGAGGATCGCTTTTCTCGCGACGGCGTCATGGTGGATACCACCTACACGCAGATCCCACTCAAGTACGGTCTCGACCTCCGCGGTGGTATGCACCTCGCGCTCGAGATTGACCAGTCGAAGCAACAGGTGACCGACGTCAACGACGCACTCGAGCGCGCACTGCGCGTCGTGCGTTCGCGCATCGACGAGTTCGGCGTGGCCGAGCCCATCGTGCAGCGCGTTGGTGATCGCCGCATCGAAGTCGAGCTCCCGGGCATTGATGACCGTGAGCGCGCGACGGCGGTGGTGCAGCGTTCGGCGTACCTGCAGTTCCAAATTACTGACAAGACGCAGGCGCTCGAGCGCGTCGCGCCGCGTTTGGATGCCATCGTGAAGTCGCGCGGTCTTGAGACCGCCGACCCGACGGTGACCACAGACACTGCGCGTAGCGCGGTGGCTGGCATCTTCGATACGCCCACCGACACCGCGAGCAAGGATTCCACCGGCGCTGCCACAGTGACCGATGGTCCGTTCCGTCGCTTGATTGCGCCGGGCAGCATTCCTGGCCAGTACCTCGTCGCCGTGAGCGACGTGCGCGCGATTACGCGCTACTTGGCCGACAGCGCAGTGCAGGGCGCGTTGCCGCCGGGTAAGGTTGTGCGTTGGGGCTCGGACTCGGTGAGCATCTCCACCGCGTGGTACCGTCCGCTCTACGTGCTTGAGAACCGTGCTATCATCACGGGCGAAGCGCTCATTGATGCGAAGCCAGAGCAAGATCCGATGGAAGGCGCTCGCGTGTCCTTCCAACTCGACAACGAAGGCGGTCGCCGCTTCCGTAACGAGACCGGCAAGAACATCGGCAACAACATGGCCATTGTGCTCGACGACAAGGTCATGAGCGCGCCCGTGATTCAGAGCGCCATCGGCACGCGTGGTCAGATCACGATGGGTGGACGCGACATTCAGCCGGCGCAGGACCTCGCGCTCGTGTTGCGCGCCGGTGCACTGCCGGTGCCACTCGTTGTCGTCGAAGCGCGCACAATCGGCGCTTCGCTCGGCCAAGACGCCATCGACGCCGGCATCAACTCCGGCATCACCGCCGTGTTGATCATCATCGTCATCATGGTCGGTTACTACCGCTTCTCGGGTGCGCTCGCCGTGCTCGGACTCGGCTTCTATACGCTCATCACGCTGGCGATTCTCAGTGTGTTTGGTGCGACGCTCACGTTGCCTGGTATCGCCGGCTTCGTGCTCTCCATCGGTATGGCCGTGGACGCCAACTTCCTTGTCTTCGAGCGTATTCGCGAAGAGTTGGAACGCGGTAAGTCCGTTCGCATGGCGATTGACGAAGGCTTCGATCACGCGTGGAGCGCCATCGTGGATACGCACGTCACCACGGCACTCACCGCAATGATTCTGTATCAATTCGGCACGGGACCCGTGCGCGGCTTCGCCGTGACGCTGCTCGCCGGTATCATCGCATCGCTCGCCTCGGCCATCTTCTTCGTCCGCACGATGTACTACGTGTGGCTCTCGCGCCGGAAGACGGCCCCCACGACTCTGAGCATCTGATGTTTCGCATCCTTCATAACACCAAGTACGATTTTGTTCGTCAGTGGAAGCTGGCGTTCATTACGATCATCGCATTCGTTGTGCCGGCGATCATTTTGATTCCCATCTCGGGATTCAATTACAGCATCGAGTTTACCGGTGGCACCGAGATTCGCCTGCAGTTCCCGCAGGCGCCGGATGCCGGCGAAGTGCGCAGCACGATTCAGGCCGCCGGACTCGGCGACGCGGAAATCACCACATTCGGTTCGCCCAACGAAATTCGTATTCGCGCGCAGGACGCTGTGCAGATTGAGCAGCAGGCGAGCGGCGCGACGGGCATCGCGGATCAGATTGAAGCCGCGCTGCGCGCCAAGTACGGCGCTGAAGGCTTCACGCGTTTGGGCTCCGAAGCGATTGGTCCGCGTGTTGGCGAAGAACTCCGTCGCAATGCCATCATCGCAACGCTTATCGCGTTCGCTTTAACGTTGGTCTACATCTCGTGGCGCTTTGAGTGGCGCTTCGCGGTGGCCGCTATCCTGGGCACGCTCCACGACACGCTCGCGACGATGGTGTTCATCAAGTACATGAACATCGAAATCTCGCTGTTCGTCGTCGGTGGCATCCTCACCGTCATCGGCTACTCGATGAACGACACGGTCGTGGTGTTTGACCGTATTCGTGAGAACCTCCGCTTGAACCGTAAGAAGTCGCTCCGCGACACCATCAACGACTCAATCAACGAGACGTTGCCGCGTACAGTGATGACGGGCACCACGACGTTGGGTGCGCTGCTCGCGATGATCTTCCTCGGCGGCGATGTCATTCGTCCGTTCGCGCTGATCCTCACGTTCGGCATCATCGTCGGTACGTTCAGCTCCATCTTCGTAGCCGCACCGCTGGTGCTGTGGATTGAGAAGAAGTGGCCGCGCGAGACGGACGCAACGCCGCACTCGCGCGTCTCGTCCGCGTCGCGTCCCTGAGCGACGCCGTGACGGCACCGGGGCCCCGAGACGCCATTGCGCGTGTCGGGGCCCCGTTCGTTCCTACGGTACCGTGGATCGATTCGCACGCGCATTTGGGTGATGCCGCGTTCGCCGATGACCTCGATGCGGTGCTCGCAAGGTCGCGCGAGGCCGGTGGGCAGGGCATGGTCTGCATCGGCGAGTCGCTCGCTGCCGCTGCGCGCGCGCAGATCATCGCCGCGCAGCATCCCGGATTCGTTTGGTGGACCGCTGGCGTCCATCCGCACGACGCGGCCGACTTCGACCCTCTCCGCGACG
>JAYUWY010000217.1:0-7358 GCA_043753285.1 Gemmatimonas sp.
CCGTCAGCCCCGCTCGCGCGAGAGATTCTCGCCGAGATGATTCCGCATCGTACGCTCGACACTGGTAGCACGACGCCGTTGGTCGAGTCGCTCGCTGCACGATTCCGCGCTGCTGGATTTCCCGCAGGCGATGTGTTCGTCGTGGGACCAGAGCGCAATCGCAACCTCGTCGTGCGTCTCCGGGGACGCACGACGACACGGTTGCCCATTCTGTTTCTTGCGCATTTAGATGTGGTGGACGCCGAGCCGACGCTTTGGCGCACGGATCCGTGGAAGTTGGTTGAGCGCGATGGATTGCTGTGGGGCCGCGGCGTGAGTGACGACAAGGGTCCTGCCGCGACAATTGCGGCGGCGTTCCTCGATGCCAAGCGCGATGGCTTTGTTCCCGAGCGCGATCTGGTGATGGCGCTCACCGCCGGCGAAGAGAGCGGCGTAGACAATGGTGTTGAATGGCTCATCGCGAATCGTCCTGAGCTCGTGCGCGCTGAGTACGTCGTGAATGCCGATGGCGGCGGTGGAGAACTCGAGAACAACCGCCCCGTGGCGTTCAACGTGCAGGCCGCGGAGAAGGTGTACATGGATCTCACGCTGACCGTGCGCGGACCTGGTGGTCACAGCTCGCTGCCCGATGGCGCGAATCCTATTGAGCGCCTCGCGGCAGGGATCGCGCGGCTCTCGCAGTTGAAGTTCCCCGAGCATATCACGCCGGTGACGCGCGAGTACCTCGCAGTGCGTCAGCCCGCGAGCGCAGCGGCGCTCAATGCGTTGGTGCGTACGACGTGCATCACCACGCTGCTCGACGCTGGCACAGCACCCAACGCGATTCCAGCGCGCGCCACTGCCAACGTGAACTGCCGCGTCATTCCTGGTGAGCAGCAAGCGGACATTGTCGCCGCAATTCAAGGTGCGCTCGCCGACCCCAGCATCGAAGTCTCTGTGCGTCTGCCGATGAAGCCCAGCGATCCTTCCGTGATGAGCCCAGCGCTGCGCAGCACGCTTGAGGCGCTCATCACGGAGATCTACGGCGCGCAGCCGGTTATCCCGTACATGGAAATGGGCGCGACGGACGGAGTCTACCTGCGCAACGCAGGCATTCCGGTGTTTGGCATCATTGGATTGTACGTACCAAGCGAGATGGGCAGCTCAGTCCACGGCAACGACGAGCGTATTCCCGCCGAGGGCTTTGATCACTCAGCGGAGTTTATGCGGCGCTTGCTACGGCGCGTGGGCCGCTGAGTGCTGCAGCCTGTGCATCCACCTGAGTGCACCGGCAAACAGCAACACGCCCACGAACTGGTGTAGCGCGCCAAGCCACACCGGTACTGCGAGCAGCAGCGTCGCGATGCCGAGCAGCGCCTGCACCAGAGCCCCATTGCGAAGCGAGGCAATCATCGCGAGTCCTTCGCCACTGAGCGCGACTCGCGCGCGCCACCACATCACGAAGATGGCGAGCGCGCTCAGCACGCCTAACCAGCGGTGGTGAAAGTTGGCGGCGACCGGATTCTGCGTGGCGTTGTTGAACCAACCTGTCACGCTCGCATAGCCGTCTGGTACGAGCGCGCCGCCCATCAACGGAAACTCGTTGAACACTTTGCCGCCGCGCAGGCCCGCCACGAACGCGCCGGCAACAATCGTGCACAGCAAAAGTCCCACGACAATCTGCGACGCGCGCTGCCATTGGCGCGGGGCATCGAGAATCGCTGCGCGCGCGCGCAGATCCTCGTGCGTCCACAGCGCCACTGCGAGAATTCCCAGCGCTAGCAGCAGATGTGCAGCGAGTCGCACGGCGCTCACCTCGGTGCGCACAGAAAGTCCGCTCTGCACCATGTACCAGCCGAGGAATCCTTGGCCGAGCGTGAGAAACGGCAGCCACACGAGACGCCACCACAATTGGCTCGACAACTGGCCGCGCGCCCAGAACCACAGGAATGGAATCGCAAAGACGAGGCCCACACCGCGCGCGAGAATCCGGTGAAACCACTCCCACCAGTAGATGAACTTGAACTCGCCCATCGTGATGCCCGCGTGCGTGGTCTGCGCCTGCGGAATCGCGAGGAACGCCTCGTACGCGGCTTGCCAGTCGTCGGCCTGCATCGGCGGAAACACGCCAGACACTGGCTTCCACTCGGTAATCGAGAGCCCGCTCTCAGTGAGCCGCGTGATGCCACCCACGATCACGGCGAGGAACACCGACACGATGCAGGCAAACAGCCAGCGGCGGAGCGCGGCGTGCGGAACGGGGGCGGCGGAGGGCGTAGACATTATTGGGTGCTTGGACGATAGTCAGATGGCCGCGACGGTGCTATCTCTATGACGCGACTTCTCACCCAGAAAACTGGACACGGTATGACTGCTCCCGAACGTCTTGGCGTCGGCTTCATTGGCTCGGGCTTCAACACCCGCTTTCATATTCAATCCTGGCGTGGCGTGCGCGATGCCGACGTGCTCGGCGTGTGGTCGCCCAACGCGACGAACGCAGCCAGCGCCGCCAAGCTCGCGCGCGACCTCGACGTGGGACGCGCCAAGGCGTACAAGAGCATCACGGCGATGGTCGCCGATCCCAACATTCATGCGCTGTGGCTCTGCGGGCCCAACCAGGCGCGCATTGAGAACATCGAAGAAATCGTCCACGCCATTAAGTCGGGCAAGGGCGAGTTGCGCGGCATCGCCTGCGAGAAGCCGCTGGCACGAAACGTGGCCGAAGCCGAAGAAGTGTATCGCCTCGTGAAGAGCGTGGGCCTCATGACGGGATATCTCGAGAACCAGTTGTTTGCGCCGCACGTCGAAGCCGGTAAAGCATTGCTGTGGGCCCGCGGTGCAGCGACGACGGGCCGTCCGTACTTGGCGCGCGCCGCCGAAGAGCACAACGGACCGCACGCGCCGTGGTTCTGGAATGGCGCACAGCAGGGCGGCGGCGTGCTCAACGACATGATGTGCCACTCCGCGCTCGTCGTGCGCTACTTGCTCACCGAGCCAGGCAAGCCGCTCTCCACGGTGAAGCCCGTGCGCGTCACGGGACACATCGCGTCGCTCAAGTGGTCGCGCCCCAAGTACGCGAAGCAGCTGCAGCAGACGATGGGCAAGTCCATCGATTACTCCAAGCGCCCAAGCGAAGACTTCGCGAGCGTGCTCATTGAGTTCAAGACGGCCGATGGCCACAAAGTCATCGGCGAGGCATCCACCTCGTGGAGCTTCGTGGGTGCGGGCCTGCGCTTGAGCGCCGAGCTACTCGGCCCCGAGTACTCCATGAAGTGGAATTCGCTCGACAGCGGGCTGCAGTTGTTCTTCTCGCGTGAAGTCACCGGACGCGCGGGCGAAGATCTCGTGGAGAAGCAGAACGCCGAGCAGGGCGTGATGCCCGTGGTGCCCGAGGAGTACGCGGCCTACGGCTACACCAACGAAGACCGCCACTTCGTGCGCGTGTTCTTGGGCAAGGAGAAGGCACTGCTCGACTTCGCCGATGGCGTAGAAGTCGTGAAGATGCTGATGACGGCGTATCGCTCGGCAGAACAGGGGAAGACGCTGGCGTTCCCGAGTCGCGGCATCGACAAGTTTGTGCCGAAGGTCGCTAAGGGGACGTGGAAGCCCTAATCCCAGCGATTACCTGAGCGTCGGTCGCGCGGGCGTGCACTTGTTGCACGCCCGTTTGCGTTATGAGTTGCTGCACGTTGTGCGGACGCACGCCACCGCCTGCGAGAATCACAATACGGCCGGCGGCGCGCTCGACGTGACGCTTCAAGACGGTGGCACCTTCGAGTGCCGTGGCCGCGTGCCCGCTGGTGAGTACTTCGTGCACGCCGAGCTCAATGAGTTGCTCAAGCGCTTCATCGGCGTCCGGCGTGGCATCAAACGCGCGGTGACACACGATGCGCATTCCCTCAGCGAGTTGCACGAGTTCGCGCATCCGCTCGAGGTCTAGGTGACCATCCGCGCGCAGAATTCCAAACACCACGCCACGCGCACCGTGCTCACGTAGCCGCGGCACATCGCGGCACATCTTGGCGAACTCAACGTCGTTGTAGACGAAGTCGCCTGCGCGCGGCCGCACCATCGCGTGCACAGGCACACCGAGCGAATCCGAGAGCGATCTCGCGAGCGCAAACGACGGCGTGAGTCCACCCTCCCCTGCCCCGCAGAGCTCAATCCGATTCGCGCCTTTCGCGACAGCCGCGACCGCTTGCTCGGCTGTCTCTACATACCCTTCGATGAATAGTGCGTGCGTCATTGCTGTTGCGTGGTCCCCTCAAGTGCATTCACCACGAAGGCACGAAGTACTACAAAAACTTCTCGGAACTCGCACCGAGTAACTGGCGCGAGCCCCCAAGAGTTGCCGTTGAAGTACTTCGTGCCTTCGTGGTGAAGCAGTTGAACTTCTCTCTTACAACGTCCAGCCAGCGCGATACGTCGGATTCACCCACTCGGCCGGCGGCGTGAGGTTGGTGATCGCACCCGTCTCCGGATTGATCTCCAACGTCTGCCCCATACGCGTCGCGAGGCAGCCGACGAGAATCATCTCCGTCATCGGCGCCGCATAGCCAGAGAAGTTGCTGCCCGGCTGCGTGCCAGCCTTACACGCCGCAATCCACTCCTGGTACACACCTTCCGTGCGCGGATACTTCACCGGAACCGGATTTGCCTTGAGGTTATTCCACGCTTCGTCATTCACGAGGCGCGGATTCTCAGCATACGTGCCCGCGACAATCATGCCCTTCGTGCCGTACCAGAGCTGACCACCCGTGGCCGAGTACGGCCAGTCGAGCGACTCCGGCCAACCCACTGGCTTCGGCGGCAGGATTCCACCGTCGCGCCACACGAGCGTGACTGCACGACGATTGCCGATCGCGGGGAACTCATACGTGATGCGCTCCTGTGCCGGTGCTGTTTCGCTGAACAGCGCCGTCGATTCAGGAATCACGCGCGACGGATACTTGAGTCCGAGTCCCCAGTACGCCGCGTCCATGATGTGGCACGCCATATCGCCCATCGCGCCCGTACCGAAATCCCACCAACCGCGCCAATTGAACGGCGCGTACGCGGGATTATACGGACGATCCGATGCCGGTCCGAGCCAGAGATTCCAGTCGAGCGTGTTCGGCGTGTTGTGCGCTGCCGACTGTCGATTGATTGCCTGCGGCCAAATCGGACGATTCGTCCAGTAGTCGATGTGCGAGACTTCGCCGATGATGCCCGCTTCCACCCACTCGCGCATGAGACGAATGCCTTCCTGCGCGTGGCCCTGATTGCCCATCTGCGTGGACTGACGCGGACGACGTGCGGCTTCGGCCTGCAGTGCGCGAACTTCTCCAATTGTGCGCGCGAGCGGCTTCTGGCAGTACACGTGCTTGCCCATCTTGAGCGCCATCATCGCAGCGGCAGCGTGCACGTGGTCAGGAGTTGAGACCGTCACCGCATCAATGTTGTTGCGCTCCTTCTCCAACATCTCGCGGTAGTCCTTGTAGCGACGCGCGTTGGGGAATTCGCGAAACGCACGCTCGGCGGCGCGCCAATCCACGTCCGCAAACGCCACGAGATTCTCCGTGGCCACACCGCGCACATCGCTGAGTCCCATTCCACCCACGCCAATGCACGCGATGCGCAGCTTATCGCGGCCCTGCTGCTGCACGTCACCCGCGAGCGCGCTCAGCGGCTTCGGCATCGCGGCCAATGCGCCGGCCGCAGCGAGACCCGTCACCACCGTGCGGCGATCCAATTTCCGATCTTTCGACATCTTAATCCTCAGGAGTTGGCGGGAGTTTGTGCATCGTTGCGAAAACGCACCAAGAACAGCAACATCACGACCAATGCCATAATCGCTGGAATCGGCCAGATCTTCGTCCAATCGTGCAGCGTGAGTCCGCTCGCATCATCAATCGTTGCGTAGCGATTCACTACCCAGCCCGACGTCACGGCACCGATGAAGTAGCCGAGCCCGTTGGTGACGAAGTTGATGAATCCCTGCGCCGCGCCGCGTACGCTTTCACCCGCGTGTTGGTCCGTGTAGATCTGGCCCGCGACGAAGAAGAAGTCGTAGCACACACCGTGGAGAATGATGCCGAGGTAGATGAGCCACATGCCCGTGCCCGCGTCACCACCAGCGAAGGCGAAGTAGCGCACGCCCCAAGCAAGCATGCCCACGAGCAACACCGTCTTGATGCCGAATCGCAGCAAGAACACCGGCAACGCGACGAGGAAGAAGATCTCGCTCATCTGCCCGAACGTCATGATGAACGCTGGGTCCGGCGCGCCAATCTCGTTCAAGAATGGATTCGCGAACGCGTAGTAGAACTGCAGCGGCACGCAGAGCAGGAAGCTGCAGAGCACGAACACGAAGAAGTTGTGGCTCTTCAGGAGCTTGAGTGCATCGAGGCCCACCGCATCACGCCAATTGAACGGACGCCCCGCGCTCTTGGGCGGAGTCGCCGGCAAGAAGAACGCGAACAATCCGAGCACCACGCTCGCGCCGGCCGCGACTTGCATCGGCAACACCTGCGCGTCGGCCTTCATCACCTTGCCAATGAGCACACCGGCGGCAATCCAACCTATTGTGCCCAACACACGAATCGCGGGAAACTCCTTCGCCGGATTCTTGATGTGGTGAAACGCCACCGAGTTGGACAGCGATAGCGTGGGCATGTAGCACACGGCGTACACAATGAGCACGGGATAGAACGTGCTGAAGTCCGTCTGCTGCGATGCAAACCACATCAAGCCAGCGCCCGCGAGATGCAACACCGCGAGCAACTTCTCGCTGTTCACGAAGCGGTCGGCCACCATGCCCATGATCCACGGCGAAATCAGTGCGGCAATCGCGGTCGCACCATACGCCGCACCAATCTGCTGATCGCTAAATCGCAGCGTTTGGCCTAGGTAGGTGCCCATCGTCACGAACCAGCTCCCCCACACGAAGTACTGGAGGAACATCATCACGGCGAGTCGCGACTTGATCACGGGGCAATCTCACGAATGCGCATGCCGCGAAACTGCACCACGTCGCCGTGATCTTGCAGACCGATGTAGCCACGATCGGCCCAACCGTAGGCCGGCCACTGCACAAACTTCGAGCCCGCGACGAGTGCCTTCCACGCATCGCTCCACATCTCGTACTCGACGACCTTCACGCCGTTGAGCCAGTGCTCGACGCGTGCGCCGCGCGCCACGATGCGGGCGGTGTTCCATTCGCCGACGGGGCGCGTGACGTCGGTGGCCGGCGCATTCAACGCGTAGTTGGCACCCGCTGAGGTCAGCGAGCTACGACCGTCCGCGTGTCCCGTGTTGTCGAGAATCTGCATCTCCGGTGAGTTCTCGTAGATGCGGCGCGTGCCTTCCGTGGCGCGATAAAACACGCCGGAGTTTCCGCG
>JAYUWY010000218.1:0-7351 GCA_043753285.1 Gemmatimonas sp.
GAAAGCGGGCATCACCGCACCGATTGTGCCGGGCATCATGCCGGTGACGAACTTCACGCAGACGGCGAAGTTTGCCAAGATGGCAGGCGCCTCCGTGCCACCAGCATTCGCGAAGCACTTTGAAGGGCTCGAAGATGATCCGGAAACGCGCAAGCTCGTGGCTGCGTCTGTTGTCGCGGAGCAAGTCACGCAGCTCGCGCAGTCGGGCGTGAGTGAGTTCCACTTCTATACGCTGAACAGGGCGGATCTCTCTTACGCGATCTGCCATCTGCTGGGGATGCGCCCGAGACTTGAGACTGGAGACGTGAGACTTGAGGGGAACGCTCGATGAGCTTCACTCGCGCTTCTCGCATAGCCGCACTGCACACAGAAGTCACCAAGCGACTCCTCATCATCGATGGCGCGATGGGGACGATGGTGCAGACGCACGCACTCACCGAAAAAGACTATCGCGGTGAGCGCTTCGCTGCGTGGCCGCAGGATGTGAAAGGCAACAACGATCTGCTCGTGCTCACGCAGCCGGAGATCATTGGCGGCATTCACCGCGCGTACCTCGAGGCCGGCGCGGATATCATCGAGACATCCACGTTTAACGCCACGCGTGTCGCGATGGCGGACTACGGGATGCAGGAGATCGTGCGCGAGCTGAACGTGGAAGGCGCACGACTCGCGCGTCGCGTGTGCGACGAGTTTGAGGCCAAGGATGGACGCCCGCGCTGGGTCGCGGGCGTGCTTGGCCCGCTCAACCGCACCGCGTCGCTCTCGCCCGACGTCAATGATCCGGGCGCACGCAATATCGTGTTCACGGAACTCGTCGACGCGTACGTCGAGGCCACAGAAGGACTGCTCGACGGTGGGTCCGATGTGATTCTCATCGAAACCATCTTCGACACGCTGAACGCGAAGGGTGCCATTTTCGCCGTGGAGCAAGTGTTTGCGAAGCGCGGCGAGCGCGTGCCGGTGATGATCTCCGGCACCATCACCGACGCATCGGGTCGCACGCTCACCGGACAAACCACCGAAGCGTTCTGGAACTCGGTGATGCACGCGAAGCCATTCTCCATCGGCCTCAACTGCGCACTCGGCGCGAAAGATTTGCGCGCGTACGTGCAAGAACTCTCGCGCGTCGCGGACTGCTACGTCACCGTGCATCCCAATGCCGGCTTGCCCAATGAAATGGGCGGCTACGACGAGACGCCCGACTACACGTCAAGCATTCTGCGTGAGTTTGCAGACTCCGGCATGGTGAACGTGGTGGGCGGCTGCTGCGGCACAACGCCTGCGCACATCAAGGCAATTGCCGAAGCCATGCACGGCGTTGCGCCGCGCGTGGTGCCGGAAATTCCCAAGCGTTTGCGTTTGTCGGGTCTCGAGCCGTTGGTCATCGGCCCTGATTCCAATTTTGTGAACGTCGGTGAGCGCACCAACGTTACGGGCTCCAAGAAGTTCGCCGAGCTCATCATTGGTGGGCACTACGATCAGGCCCTCGAAGTCGCGCGCCAGCAGGTAGAAGCGGGCGCGGTGATTATCGACATCAATATGGACGAGGGCATGCTCGACGCTGAGGCGGCGATGACTCGCTTCTTGCATCTCATCGCGTCGGAGCCGAGCATCTCGAAGGTCCCGATCATGATTGATTCGTCCAAGTGGACGGTGATTGAAGCGGGCCTGCGCTGCGTGCAGGGCAAGGGCATCGTGAACTCCATCTCGCTGAAGGAAGGCGAGACGGAGTTCGTGCGTCAGGCCACGTTGGTGCGGCACTACGGCGCCGCGGTGATCGTGATGGCGTTTGACGAACAAGGTCAGGCGGACACGGCCGCGCGCAAAGTGGCCATTTGCGAGCGCGCGTACCGCATTCTCACTGAACACGTCGGATTCCCACCTGAAGACATCATCTTCGATCCCAACATTTTCGCCATCGCCACGGGCATCGAAGAACACAATCGCTACGCGCTCGATTTCATCGAAGCGACCACCGAGATCAAGGCGCGCTGCCCGCACGTGCGCATCTCGGGTGGCGTGAGCAATGTGTCGTTCTCGTTTCGCGGCAACAACTCAAAGCGCGAGGCGATTCACTCCGTGTTCCTGTACCACGCCGTGAAGGCCGGCATGGATATGGGCATCGTGAACGCCGGCGCACTGATGCTCTACGAAGACATTCCCGCAGACATGCGCGAGCGCGTGGAAGACGTTGTGCTCGCCCGACGTCCCGATGCCACGGAGCGCCTGCTCCTCGTGGCGGATGACGCCAAGGGTCAGTCGCAGAAGAAGAAGGCGGACCTCTCGTGGCGCGAAGGCCCGGTGAACGAGCGTTTGTCTCACGCCCTGGTGCATGGCATCGCGGACTTCGTCGTGGAAGACACGGAAGAAGCGCGCAAGTTGTTTGATCGCCCCATCGAAGTCATCGAAGGTCCGCTCATGCAGGGCATGAACATCGTCGGCGATTTGTTTGGCGCCGGCAAGATGTTCCTCCCGCAGGTCGTAAAGTCAGCGCGTGTGATGAAGCGCGCCGTTGCGCATCTCATTCCGTACATCGAAGCGGAAAAAGCGCGGAGCGCAGATTCGCGCGCCAAGGGCAAGATCGTGATGGCCACGGTGAAGGGCGACGTGCACGATATCGGCAAGAACATCGTGGGCGTTGTCATGCAGTGCAACAACTATGAAGTCGTGGACCTCGGCGTGATGGTGCCGTGCGCCAAGATTCTCGAAGCGGCGCGCGAGCATAAGGCCGACATCATCGGACTCTCTGGCCTCATCACGCCGTCGCTCGAAGAAATGGCGTTCGTCGCGAGCGAAATGGAACGCGAAGGGTGGACGTTGCCGCTGCTCATCGGTGGTGCGACCACGTCGCGCGTGCACACAGCTGTGAAGGTTGCGCCCAACTATTCGGGCCCCGTCATTCACGTGCTCGACGCATCGCGCGCCGTGGGCGTGGCGAGCTCGTTGCTCAGTGATGGACTCAAGGAGCAGTTCGTCGCCGACACGGCGGCAGAGTACGAACAGATTCGCGTGGACCGCGCAGCGCGTCAGCGCGAGATCAAGCGGCAGACCATCGCACAAGCGCGCTCCAACAAGGCGAAGCTCACGTGGGACGTTGCCCCGCCGACGCCGTCCTTCGAGGGTGTGCGCGTGTTTGACGACTTCCCGCTCGGCGAGCTCGTGCCGCGCATTGACTGGACGCCGTTCTTCCAGACGTGGGAGCTCGCTGGCTCGTATCCGGCGATTCTCGACGATCCGCTCGTTGGAGAAGCGGCGCGCAATCTGTTTAGGGATGCGCGCGAGATGCTTGAGAAGATTGTGGATGAGAAATGGCTCAGGGCGAGAGCAGTTGTTGGGTTCTACAAGGCCGAGTCTGATGGGGCGGAGCAAATCCATCTGGACGTGAGACGTGAGACTGGAGACGTGAGACGGGAGACGGGAGACGTGAGAGAACGCGTTACCGTCCAAACAATCCGTCAGCAGATGGTGAAGAACGCGGGGCCGAACTTCGCGCTCGCCGATTTTGTGGCTCCGGCCGGCAGCGGCGTGCAGGATTGGATGGGCGCGTTTGTCGTGACCACTGGCATTGGCCTAGATGAGAAGGTGGCCGAGTTTGCTGCGACGAACGACGACTACTCGAGCATCATGGTGAAAGCGCTCGCGGATCGTCTGGCTGAGGCGTTTGCTGAGCGGCTGCACGAGAAGGTGCGGCGCGAACTGTGGGGTTATGCACCGAATGAACACTTGGACAACCAGGCGCTCATACGTGAGCAGTATCAGGGCATTCGTCCAGCTCCCGGGTACCCGGCGTGCCCGGATCACACGGAAAAGGCGACGTTGTTCAAGATTCTCGACGCAGAACGCTTGTCAGGCGTGCATCTCACCGAGAGCTACGCCATGCATCCCACCGCAGCGGTGTCGGGATGGTACTTCTGGCATCCTGAGGCGCGGTACTTTGGCGTCGGGAAGATTGAGCGTGACCAAGTCGAGGAGTATGCCGGCCGAAAAGGTGTCACAATGGCCGAAGCCGAGCGCTGGTTAGCGCCGATACTGAACTACGACCGCGTCGCAAAGGGGTGACCGACGGGGGATTCGCCGGTATCTTTCATTGGCCTAGTCCCCCGTCCTCACTCAATGTCCGATCCGCACCGCCGCATACTGATTGTAGATGACGACGCCGCCGTATTGCAGGCGTCGTCGATTCTGCTCAGCCGCGCCGGTTTTGTTGTGGACGGAGCGTCCTCGGGTGAGCTCGCGTTGCAGAATCTGCAGGAGCGCTCGTACAGCGCCATTCTGTCGGACATCAATATGGAAGGGATGAGCGGGCTCGAGCTCCTGCGGATGATTCGCGAGCGCGATCTCGACACGCCGGTGATTTTGATTACGGGCGGCCCGTCGCTGCAGACTGCGATTGATGCGATGGCGTGGGGTGCGCACCGCTATCTGCTGAAGCCCGTCGCGCCGAAGGAACTCATCGAAGCGGTCACCCGCGCGGTGCTGCTCTCTGATTTGGCGCGCCTCAAACGCGAAGCGTTCGCGTTGCGCGGCTCACACGGCCTACCGGTGGACGACGAGAAGGCGCTGCACGCGTCGTTCTCGCGCGCCATTGATAAGCTCTCCATCGTGTTTCACCCGATTGTCTCGCTCAAGCAGCGCACGTCGATTGGATTTGAGGCGCTGGTTCGCTCCAGCGAGCCCACGCTCGAGCATCCCGAAGCCTTGCTCGGCACCGCCGCGCTTTTGGGACGCAGCGAGGAGCTGACGCGCGCGATCTATGCAGAGATTGCGGCGCGCTCCGTGGACCTTCCGGAAGGTCGCTTGCTTTTCGTGAACGTGCATCCGCCCGACTTGCTGGACCACTCGTTGCACGGCATCGGCTCGCCGCTCGCACCGCTCGCCGAGCGCATCATCCTAGAGATTACCGAGCGCGCGAGCATCGAGAAGATGGGCGACATCAGTCACGTCGTGCGCGATTTGCGCCTGCTCGGTTATCGCCTCGCCGTAGATGACCTCGGCACGGGCTATGCGGGGCTGTCGAGCTTTACTCAGTTGAGCCCAGAGATTGTGAAACTCGACCGCTCCCTGGTGGAAAGTGTGGATCAGAATCCCACCAAGCAGCGCGTGGTGAAGGCGATGCTGCAGCTGTGCTCAGATTTAAAGATGGAAGTCATCTGTGAAGGCGTCGAGACACCGCAGGAGCGCGATGCGCTCGCGGAGCTCGGTGCTGATTTGCTCCAGGGCTATCTCTTTGGGAGGCCCGCCCCGCACTTCAATGATCCGCCCATCTGATCGGCGCCTCTGGTTCCGATCGATCAACTCTAACGCAACACGCTATGTCGTCAGATGTTCTTAACACCCGCCCCGCGCTGACCCAGCTGTCTGAAGACGAACTCGCATTTCAGTCGGCCGTGGAAGCATTTGTGGATGGTGAAGTGCGCCCCCGCGTCGCGCAGATGGAGCGCGAAGCCAAGCTCGATCCCGCGCTCATCAAGGGTTACTTCGAGATGGGCCTGATGGGAATTCAGGCTGGCGAAGCACACGGCGGCGCGGCAGGCACCGTGATGATGGTGACGCTGGCCGTAGAAGCGATTTCTAAGGCCGACGCGTCGTCCGCAATCATGGTGGATGTACAAAACACGCTCGTCGCGCATCCGTTGCTCTCTGCGGCAACCAAGGAACAACTCGACAAATGGATGCCGGCGCTGTGCAGCGGCACCGTGGGTGCGTACGCGCTCTCCGAAGCGTCGAGTGGATCTGATGCGTTCGGTTTGCAGACCCGCGCCGTGAAGAAGGACGGCGGCTGGGTGCTCACCGGGCGCAAGCTGTGGATCACGAACGGCGCGGAGGCGGGCCTGTTCATCGTATTCGCGACCGTGGACGCGTCGAAGGGCTACAAGGGCATCACCGCGTTTGTCGTTGAGCGCGAGATGGCCGGCTTCTCGGTGGGCAAGAAGGAAGACAAGCTCGGCATTCGCGCGTCGAGCACCTGCGAGCTGATTCTCGAAGACGTGTTCGTGCCCGACTTCAACGTGCTTGGCCCAGTGGGTCAGGGCTACAAGATCGCGATTGAGACGCTCAACGAAGGTCGCATCGGCATTGGCGCGCAGATGATTGGCGTCGCACAGGGCGCGCTCGACGCAGCAATCGCCTACGTGAAGGAGCGTCAGCAGTTTGGACGTCCGCTCGCAGATTTCCAGGCGATTCAGTTTCAGCTCGCCCAGGCCGCAACGGAAGTGGAAGCCGCGCGCTTGATGGTCTACAACTCAGCGCGGCTGCGTGACGCGGGCCAGGACATTGCGCAGGCTGGTGCGATGGCGAAGCTATACTCGTCACAGGTGGCCGAGCGCGTGACGTCGCTGTGTGTCGAGCTCTTTGGTGGCTATGGCTACACCAAGGACTATCCGGCGGAAAAGTTTTGGCGCGACGCGAAGATTGGCGCGATTTACGAGGGCACGTCGAATATGCAGCTGCAGACGATAGCCAAGGGACTGCTCAAGTAGCGCTTGGACGGACGACGTAAGACTTAAGGGGTGCGCGCTGCTGCTTGAGCGCGCACCCCTTCCGTCTTCAGTCTTCCGTCAGTTTTGAAACTGCTACGTAGACCAAGATGCTGGTGACGAGCGTCAGACCAGTGATCGTCACCCCAGCGGGGAGCGAAATCCACTTGAGATAGGCGGCGGTCTCAAGTGCGAGCGTGAGGGTCAAGCCGAGCACGATAGAAGCGAGGGCGCCTTGCTTCGTGCCCCCCTTCCACGTGAGACCAATGGCGAGCGCTGGCACCAGCGTGCACGCAAACAGTCCGTAACCGAAAATGCCAAGGAACGCGACGAGCGTTCCGCTCAACTGCGCGGTGAGTGTGCCCGCGATGGCGAGCACCACCGTCCACAGTCGCGCGTTGCGCAGTTGCGTTGCGGGATTGATTGTCTTTGCAAACGCCTTGGGCAAATCGTGTGTGATGGCGGCAGCGCCCACGTTCAAGAACGAGTTCACGGTGCTCATGATCGCGGCGGCGACGCCAGCAAACACCAGCGCCGACACAAACGTCGGCACGTAGCGGAGCAAGAAGGTGGGCGTGGCTTCGTCGGGTGCGCCAAGTGCGGGTAAGTCGCCGTTCACGACCAGCGCCTTGACCGCGATGCCCACGCCCACAAACAAGAGCTGCGCGAGAATCATCGCGACGGTCATCAGCACCGGGTACCAGCGCAGACGCTTTACATCGCGAAGCATGTAGTACTTGTGCGCGATGTGCGGCTGACCGAGCGAACCCACCGCGAACACAAAGAAAAAGCTAAGCGCGACCATCGCGCCTCGTGTGCCCCACGGGCCCATGTACGACGGACTCACGACTTCGATGGCGCGCGTGATCGCCGCG
>JAYUWY010000219.1:0-1795 GCA_043753285.1 Gemmatimonas sp.
CCAGACGACCGCCCCAGCTGAGGATCCGGCGCTCCTCGGCGCCTTCGAGGCGCGCATCGCCGCCGGCGAGAGCATTGAGCCCAAGGACTGGATGCCGGAGCGCTACCGCAAGCAGCTCACGCGGATGATGGCGCAGCACGCACATTCCGAGATTGTGGGGATGCTGCCGGAAGGGAATTGGATTACGCGCGCGCCGTCGCTGCGTCGCAAGATGTCGCTCATCGCCAAGGTGCAGGACGAAGCCGGCCACGGGCTGTACATCTACTGCGGTACCGAGACGCTCGGCGTGGACCGCCACGACCTGTTCAATCAACTGCTCGATGGCACGGCGAAGTATTCGAGCATTTTCAATTATCCGACGCTGAGCTGGGCGGACATGGGTGTGATCGGCTGGTTCGTGGATGGCGCGGCGATTGTGAATCAGACCGTGCTCGCGAAAGCCTCGTACGGCCCGTACGCGCGCGCGATGGTGCGCATCTGCAAGGAAGAAAATTTTCACAAGCGGCAGGGCTTTGAAATCTGCGCGACGCTCGCCAAGGGCACGCCGGCGCAGAAGGAGATGCTGCAGGACGCGGTGAATCGTTTTTGGTGGCCGTCGCTGATGATGTTTGGTCCGTCGGATGCGAACTCACCGAACTCGGCTGAACTCCTCAAGTGGCGCGTGAAGCGCAAGACGAACGACGAGTTGCGTCAGCGCTTTGTGAATCTCACGGTGCCGCAGGCGCAGGCGATTGGGATCACGCTGCCGGATCCGGATCTGAAGTACAACGCCGAGACCAAGAACTGGGAGTTCGGTGAGATTGATTGGTCGGAATTCTGGGACGTGGTGAAGGGCAATGGTCCGTGCAACGCCGAGCGACTCGCGGCGCGCAACAAGGCGCACGATGAAGGCGAGTGGGTGCGCGCGGCGGCTTTGGCGCACGCGGAGAAGCGCGCTCGGTCGACCTCGGCGGCTTAGCTGAAAAACTATTCACCACAGAGGGCACAGAGGACGCAGAGGAATACGGAATGCTTTTTGGGGGTGCGCGACGATGAGCTTCTGTGGTTCCCCGTTAAGCGTTGCAACTCTCTGTGTCCTCTGTGATCTCTGTGGTGAATGTGGTTGTGGTTCACTTCTGATTGGACGAGAACTATGAGCAACGAACAATCGTGGCCGCTGTGGGAAGTGTTCACCCAGGGAAACCAGGGTGAGCCTTTCGAGCACGCAGGCTCGTTGCACGCGACGGATGCGGAGCACGCGCTGCAGAATGCACGCGATGTGTACGCGCGCCGCGGCGAAGCGGTGAATCTGTGGGTTGTGCCTGCTACCGCGATTACGGCGAGCGCGCCGTCGGATGCGGGGCCGTTCTTTGAACCTGGCAACGACAAGGCGTATCGCCACCCGCAGTTCTATAAGGTGCCGCAGGGCATGCGCGTCTTCTGATGTCACAGCACGAAGAGGACGTAGGCGGCATTGCCGCGGGTGAAGCGAAGGCGGGCGTAGGCAACGTTGCTGGCACACGTCAGCAGCCGTTTGCCGCACCGCTCGTCGAGTTCGCGCTGCGACTTGGCGATGATCGACTCGTGCTCGGCCACCGCATGTCCGAGTGGACGGGCCACGGCCCCATTCTCGAAGAAGACATTGCCACCGCGAACATTGCGTTGGATTTGATTGGGCAAGCGGCTCAGTTCCTCAAGCTCGCGGGCGAGCTCGAGGGCAAAGGGCGCAACGAAGACGCGCTCGCGTACTTCCGCGATGGCACGCAGTTTCGCAACTGTTTGCTGGTGGAGTTGCCCAAGGGCGACTTCGGCGACA
>JAYUWY010000220.1:0-7297 GCA_043753285.1 Gemmatimonas sp.
GTGATGCCGCCGTACCGCATCATCTTCGCGGCATCAATGTTCAAGCGACGAATGCGCTCGTCGGAGTCGGAGTTAATCGTCGAGATGACGCCGTTACGAATCGTGATTGCCACGTTGTACGGAATCGCGTCGTACGCTTCAATCTTGTAGCCCCAGCTGTCGGCGAACGTGCTCATCGACGCGCCGTAGCGCTTGATCTCCGGCGCAATCTTGTACGCCTCGAGCGCGTGCTGCAGCGAGCGAATCTTGAAGCCGAACTCATCTGCGAGTTCGAGCAGCATCATCGTTTCGTCCGCACGGTACGTGTGCGCGTGCACCAACCGCTTGCCCTCGAGCACTTCTACCAGCGGCTCAAGTTCCAAGTCGCGGCGCGGTGCAACCGGCGCCTGCGCACCGCGAGCCACGCGCGATGCAGCTGTGCGATGCGCATCCCACTCGGCCTTGTATGCACGAGCGCGCGTGAACGCGTCACGCAACACCTCTTCCTGGCCCATGCGCGACGTCGGGTAACGACGCGGCGGTGCGCCCGGAACCTGATTGCTGTTCTTACGCGTGACGTTCTCGCCGAGTGCGAACTTGATACCCGGCATCGCGCCTTCCACCATCATCTCACTCGTCGCACGACCCCACTTCAACTTCACGGTGGCGGACTGACCGCCAATCGTGTTCGCTGAGCCATGGAGAATGTTGATCATCGTCACGCCACCAGCGAGCGCGCGATACACGTTCGGCGCGCTCGGGTTGAGTACGTCGGTGATGCGCACCATCGAGGTCACAGAGAGCGTGCCTTCATTGATGGCATCAGCCATCATGTGCGAATGCGGATCAATGATGCCGGGCATCACGAACTTGCCCGTGCCGTCATAGACCTCGGCGCCAGCAGGTGCCGCGAGATTCGTACCGATCTGCTGAATCTTGCCGCCAGAGAGCAGCACGTCCGTGTTCGCGAGCGTGCCGCGCGTGACGGTAAGCACCGTCGCGTTGCGAATGAGAATCGCCTGCGGTGCGCGGCGTGCGCCCTGTGCAGAGAGCGCTTGTGCGCTCACCAGCAACAATGCGGCAGCGATGAGAGTCTTAGTCGTCTTCATTGTTAGCGCTCCCGCGATGACGAGCCCGCCGACTTGAGCGCTGCAAAGCGCCCTGCGGTGTGCCCGATGATTTCGACGCGACCAGCGAAGACGCCATTCGTCAGCGTTCCGCGGAACCACGCCTCTTCTGAGGTGTCCTTGAGCGTCAGCAGCGTGTTGAACGCGATGCTGCCGTCTTCGAGCAGCACGATCGCAGGCACGTCGTTAGAGCCGAAGTCGCCTTCGAGGCGACCGACGAGGCGATCATCCAGCGTGCTGATGATCAGCGTCGCTTGCTGCGCGACACCTTCGAGCTCGACTTCCAATGCCCAAGAGCCTTCGAGGCTCGGGCGACCTGCGCCCGGCCCACCGCGCGGACCCTGCGCAACAACTGGCGCGGGAATCACAGTCGGGCGGCCATCAACGAACACGTGCGTCACGCGCGACTCAGCAGCAAACAGGTCGCCGTTGGTCACGGTGAGATTTGCAATCTTGCCAACTTCGAGTGAACCGAGGCGGTCGTTCACGCCGAGGAGCTCAGCGCTGCCGAGCGTGACGGCGCGCAGTGCAACGTCCGCCGCGAGTCCGCCAGTCACTGCACGACGCAGGTTGGGCAAAAATTCTGTGTATGCCGCGCCACCGTTCTGGAATGCGAAGCGCACACCAGCGCGCTGCAGTTCACCAGCCGTCTTCGGCGCCTGCACGCGATCGCGCAGCACGCGAATTGGATCCGGCTCAGCGTCAGCCGCCGGCGCCGCAGTGCGACGCGGGAAGTTGAGCGAGAGTAGCACCGGCACGTTCTCGGACTTCAAGCGATCCATCACGCGATACGACTCAGAACCACCAGCGATGATGGCCTTGAGCGAGAATTCCTTCGCCAAGTCGAGCGCGCGTTCAATCTCACGCTGCGTCGAGGCGCGGAACACAACAGGCATCGTGCCCGCGAGCACTGGCTGCAGTGCATCCATAGAAGGGTCGAACGCCGGACGCTGCAAGCCGCGCGGGTTGCGCGCGTAGGCAGCCTGCTGAGCGCGATACATCTGCGCGTCGAGCAACGACTGACGCAGCGCAGCGAACACGCCGAGCAGCGAGCCCGGATACTGTCCGCCACCGATGCCCTGGAAGCCGACGTGCAAAGCAACCGGCGTGCGCACGACCATCGCGCTGAAGTCGCTGCCGCCGAGGTTGATGACGGCGCTCTGTCCTTCATACGTACGACCAGTCGGCGCGGAGAGCGCAGCGGTCAAACCCGCGGCGTGTGCAGCGGAGAAATCAAAGTCGCTGACGAGTTGATCGACGACGCGCACTTCGGGCTGAAGTCCGATGGGCATCGTGGAGTTCGGCGATCCCGCGAGGCGCTGCGGTGCAGGCTGACCAAAGCCACCGCCTCCGCCACCACCACCGCCGCCAGCTGGGGCCGCGGCGCGCAGTCCGAGCGACGAGTAGCCATCAATGAGACCGGGGTAGACCGTGTGGCCTGCACCGTCAATTACGCGAGCGTCAGCGGGGACCGCTACGCTGGCGCCGATGGCGACGATGAGTCCGTTGCGAATGACGATGGTGCCGCGTTCGATTGCGGCTCCGGAGACGGTCACCAGTCGCGCGTTGGTGATGGCGTACGTGGCGGGGACCGGTCGGTCACCTTGAGCACCGAGTGGCGTGGCTAGTGTGGCCGTAACTGCGGCCACAGCTAGCGCGCGACTGGCGCGGGAGAGCACGTGCATCAGAGCGTTCCTCGTGGGGAAAGGGGACGCCTTTTGTACGCGAGGCGCCAGCGGAATGCTGAAGGCGCTCAGATGCCTTTCTAGAGTTCTTGACGTTCGCGCAGAAAAGTGTTACTCAAGCCGAGTCGCACCGCTGCTTGTCACGAATTCATTCCTTATGAATCCACCACAAGGAGATTCTCGCAATGACGCTGAATCGGAACTTTCGGTATGGCCTCGTCGTGCTTGCCCCAGCGCTGATCCTCGGCCTACTCGGTGGCTTCGCCCGCTCAGAACCCGAGAATCCAGATGCAGACATGAATGTTTGGGCCGCGACCAACGCCGATAGGCTCCCAAAAACGCTCGATGGCTTGCTAGCACATTCAGTGCGCGCACGCCGTGCTGTGTTGAGAAACCTATCCCTGCCCGAACAAGAAACAATCTGGCGTGCACATCTCGAAGCGTTTGTGCTCTCGGACGGCGACCGGACCGAAGCTCAACGCGAGACTGCTCTGAATCTGACGGAGATGTTAACAGATGAGCAAAGAGCCTTTCTAGTGTCGACCATTGCAGATCTCGACAAGTGTTTCGACCCTTCGCTGACAAGAGAGAATCGCCTTGCGCTAGCGACTAACCTCTGCACCGAGATTGACAAAGTGTTCTCTCGTGAGGCCAAGGCTACAATCTTCGCGAATATTGGCGGGACTGCCCCACAGCCAGCATCTGCTGTGACGTCTAAGGCGGGATTGCTTGGGACGCTGGAAATGCAGATGCAGTCGTGGGGCATCATCGCTCCAGCCAAGAGTCTCGGCAACTGCACTTGCGCGGCACAGTCTGGATGTGATTGCACAGGCATCGGCATCTACTGCAGTCAGACGCAACCACCTTGCTCTCTCACGGGCAGTGGTTGCGGATGTTTGGGATTCTTCGATTGCACTGGAGCTTGCCAACTCGCGGAGTCTTGAGCCACCACGAATCATCAGTGCGCTTCGCCTTCTACCGACTCTCTGTGACAATTCTTTTCGATTCACGCTCCCTATTCGCCCTAGCAGTGATCCGACTGAGCATTCTCGTTGCTCTGGCTGCGCCTCTGGAAGGACAGGGACGAATATCGATTGACCAAACTCCCCGCGTATCTATCAACCTCAGAGACTACGAGGATCGCGAAGGACCATCTGACATCACCGACGCGACGATGCTCGCGAATGGCCGGATAGTCATCGCCGATGCTACGTCCGCGTCGGTATTTGTGCTGACGCCACGAGAAAACGTGATGGTCAGACTTGGCGGGCCTGGTGCTGGGCCCGGCGAGTTTCGGGCCGTGGGTGCCGCGCGAGGCTGTAGAGGAGACTCCGTATTCGTTTGGGACCTTGCACTGATGCAAGTCTCCGTTTTTGCACCGGACAATCGCTATGTGCGCAATTTTCGTCCGGCGGTTGAAGACCAACCGTTCAACTTCACGTGCTCGGCCAGTGGCGTCGCAGTCGTCGGATTCGGTCGTCCGCAAAGCTCTGCTACCGAGCCAATCGTGCTCGGTCCGGATTTGCAGGAAGTTCGTCTTGCTACGTCCATTGTTGTCAGCGATTTTGACGGCAAGCGGTTGGGTGCCATCGGCAATGTTGTCGCTGGGTCGCTCTTGGTTGGCTCCGGCGGCGGCGGACCTCGAGCGCTCAGTCAGCGCCCGTTATTCGACTTGGCGGCAGATGTAGTTCTGCTCGCAGATTCGGCGTCCGGTTCTGTCACACTGTTCCGGAACTTCGTCGCAACAAGCGCAATTCGGCCAGTGTTCGACGCTGCCAGAGCGCCGACTGCGGAGCAGTTCGAACGGGCTGTGGACCGGGTGGCGTCACTCGTTCGGGGACCTCGGCAGGCGGACTTTCGCGCAATGCAGATGCGTGCGCCTCGGCCAACACAGCTACCTCCCTATTTCGCCCTCAGGGCAGACCCTGCCGGACAGGTTTGGTTGCAGACCAGCCATCCGGGATCTCAACGCGCTGAGTTCCAAGTTTTCTCACAAGCCGGACGTCAACTTGCTTCGTTCACGCTGCCAGGTGACCTCGAATTACTTGAGGTGGGCGTCGGTCACCTCTTAGTCGTGGAACGAGACCGGGAAGACGGCATACCGGTTCTGCGCGTTTACACGGTAAACAGGTGAATCGACGCGCCCATCAGGGCAGCGGTACCGCTTCAGCCGAAGCAGGTCATCTTCGTCTCGACGCGCGACGTATACCACTTCGCGTCCGAAACCCACAATCGTTTCCCCCGCAGGAACCTGCACGGCCTTGATAAAGCGTCCGTCGCGGCCCAGCAGGTCGAATCGGGTACCGCCGGATTCAACGCCGCGGTGCGCACGCGGACCCACGCGCGGTCGCGGTGATCCACCGCGATAACATCATCCTCTCTGATTAGGGGCCAGTGCGTCGGCAGAGGTTCCGGCAACACGTGCGTCGGTGGCCTCGGACGATTCGGTAGCTGAGGTAGATTCGCTATGCTCGCCGCGACGAACGCGCCGAGCTGCTTCGCGACGGAATCGCGCACGCGCTCAGCGTCGTCCGTCGTCAGCGCCACTCGGCGATGCGCAACAGGTGCTACTGAATCCACGCTACCGTCTGGGTGATGAAGCTCAATTCCATACTCGGCGCCGCGCACCACAAGCACGAGGCCATCCGAGAATGCCGCCCAAGCATCGAGCTGCGTGAAGCTCGAAATCACACTCGAGCCATCTGGATTCTGCTTCGGCGCCAAACCCGCGAGCGTTGTCACCGTGTCGATGCGCTGATCGATGGGACTCGTACGCAACACGACAAGCGTGTCCGAGATCAGTGGCCTCTGGAGTGAGAATCGCTGTCCACGCCCCAGCCATCGCCCAGAAGAATCGACAGCGCGCAACCACGGCGCGCTGAGCCGTTGCATAGGATCCTCACCAACCATCGTGGAGAAACTGCGCACTGGATCGCCAGAAGGATTGAACACAATCATCTGGCGGCGGACGATGTCAAAACCCCAGACGGAGTCTTGGGGCGCTCTCGCGAGCACAAACATCGAGCGGTACTCGAGCGGCCCATCGCCTTGCCGCGAGATTGTATCCAGCGCGCCAGACGCGAATTCAATTCGAAGCAAGCGTCGTTCGCGCGTATCCATCAGGAGCAGCCGACCATCACGGAGCTCAACCATCCGAATCGGACCTGTGAGCGGCTCCGCAAACTCATCGATCACCGCGCCGAGAGGCTCAGCGTCTGGAACACTCTCCGCCGTGCGCTCGCCGCACGCCGCGAGGCCTGCGACCAGCACCACCAGCGAAAGTCGCATCCTTATGGAATCGTCCGACGCGGCGCCGCATCCGTCGGCGCCAGCACGTGCCTTCTAATGAAGAGCAAATCATCTTCGTCGCGATACGCCGTGTACACGACCTGCGCGCCGAAGCCGAGCAAGTGCACGCGCGGCGGCAGTTTGACGGCGTCCACAATGACCCCGTCCGAGTTCAACAAGTCGTACCGCTGGCCGGGCGTGCGATCCACCACCGGCACCCACGCCAGCCCGCGCGGATCAATCAACACACGATCGCCCGTGAACGCGGGCTTCTCAGTCTGCCACGGCTCTGGTTCAACAAGCGTGAACTTCGGCATCTGTCGTCCCGCGGGAACCGAACCCGACATCTGTCGCATCCCATCATCAATCGCGCGCTGCACGGAGTCCATCATCGAGCGGCGATCGGCTGCGGTAACCGGCACGCGCGGATACGGCAGTCCCGCCGCGCGACGTCGCGTGAGATTTGCCTGCACAATCTCTGGGACGTATCCCTCCGCGCGCAAAATCATCACGCGCCCATCGGGGAACACACCCCAGATGTCGTATTTCGGATATCCAGGTACGCGCATCCGAAATTCTGTGGGCGACATTTCTGGCGCCTCCACGAGGTTGATCATCTTCGCCACGGTATCGGCCTTCATCGTGCGCGGATCCGTGCGCACAATCATCACGGAGTCGCCAAACGAGAGGCGGCCGTTCTCAAACGACATCGCGCGCGCTTCGCCATACCAGCGTCCGGCGTTGTCGAGTGCGCGCGTCATCGGACGATTCATCATCGCCATCGGATCGCCGGCGCCAGGCAGCGGCATGGTGCGCTTCGCCACACCGGTGGGATCCAACACGAGCATTCGGCTCTGAAGCAGATCAAGCAGGTGCACGGAGTCGCCAGGTGCGCGCCACATACCAATCACACTGCGAAACTCCGTCGGCCCGCTGCCTTCGCGCGACGCATCGCGCTGTTCTTGCGTGCGGAAGTCGACGATGGCGAGTCGCTTCTCCTTGCTGTCGTGCACGACGATGTTGCCGTTGCGCAGTTCCACAATCTGCAGTGGGCCTGTGAACGGTTCTTCGATCTCAGCGTTCTGCGCCGGAAGCGCACGCGCGGCGCGCGGCTGTTGAGCAGCAAGCGGCGTGGCCGCGAGGAGGGCAATCAGGAGGACGTTTCGCATACTGAATAGTACGCGGGATCGTGTCCTTCGTGCCATTAACTACAACCGA
>JAYUWY010000221.1:0-3625 GCA_043753285.1 Gemmatimonas sp.
GGCCGCGTCGCACGCGCCAACGCTGCCGCGTAACGCAACGCAGCATCGGCAGCGGGAATCTCGCGCGTCATCTTCTGCAACTCGCGCACCTGATGCGCATCGAGCATCGGCTTGAGCGCTTCGTCGTGCACACCAGTCGTCGCGCGGAGGATCGCCACTTCGTCGTCCGCATCGGGATAGCCAATGCGGATATCGAAGAGAAACCGATCAAGCTGCGCTTCGGGCAGCGGATACGTGCCTTCTTGCTCGATAGGATTCTGCGTGGCGAGCACAAAGAACGGCTCGGGCAAGTTCATCGACTCGCCAGCCGCAGTGACGCGGTGCTCTTGCATGGCCTCAAGCAGCGCGGCCTGCGTGCGTGGCGGCGCGCGATTGATTTCGTCAGCGAGCACGATGTTGGCGAAGATTGGACCGCGCACGAATCGAAACGTGCGATGTCCCGTCTGCGTGTCTTCTTCGAGGAGCTCTGTGCCCGTGATGTCGCTGGGCACGAGATCGGGCGTGAACTGAATACGACGAAAATCCAACGCCATCGCTTCGGCCACGGACCGAATCATCAACGTCTTCGCCAACCCTGGCACGCCCACGAGCAACGCGTGCCCACCCGCGACGAGCGCCATCAAGATTTCGTCGAGCACTTCGTGCTGGCCAACGATACGACGCCCCACTTCGGCGCGCAGATTGTGCGCGGCGCTCAGCAGGGCGTCGCGATCAGCCCGCACGGTGGCCGGCGCTGCGTTCAGCGGACGGGCCGCCGAAAGCGGTACGTCAGCAGGAAGGTCGAGCCATCGCGTGCGCCTGCAACGGTGAGCGGCGCGGATTCGTCGAGCACTTCGAAGCCACGCAACTTCATCACGAAGTCCGCGGTGGGCTGGTGATACGGAATGAACGCATCGAGTGCCGCCTGCTTGAGCGCGCGCACTGAAGTGTCGGGCGCGCAACTAACAGCGAGCGTGTCCCACAACTCAGGCAACTGCACGCGCACCGTGATGACGGTGTCAGACTGCGCGCCAAGCGCGAGCACACCCGGACGCGCACGCAACGAAGAGAGGACGCTCACGCGACCGCTCCTGCCGCTTCGTTCGTCGGCGGCAAGCTGGCCAAGAACTGCGCCACCTGCGCGTCGAACATGTAACTCGAAGCGCTCACCGACGTGGAGCCCGCTTCTTCAGTGGCGGCGATGACGATTTCTTCACCGCCCTGTCCGCGGAGGCTCATCCAATTAGGCCCCTGCTTCTCAAGAAACGCAGCGTAGATGCCTGAACGGCGCGCGAAGAAATCGCGCGCAGAATCGAGCACTGCGGCGGCGGGCATAACGGTGCGCTGCTGCTGCAGCGTGCGACCAGACTGTTGATGACGCGTCACGTAGAAAAATCTCCTGATTCGATGTCAGTACGACACCGGAAATCTAGCCGTCGGTTGCTCGGATGTCCTGTGTACGCGCCACGGGCGCAGAGTGTTCGTCCTCAAGCGCGGCTTCGGCGATCCGCACGCGCCGGCGCAGGAGGTCCATCTCGTGGATGGCAGCGAGGAGGTCGGCGACGGTGCGCATCAGCTCCCGATTGGCCGCAGAACGGCGTCCAGGTTCGTTAAAGTAGAAGCTGGCGGCGCCGGCAATCCCGCGAGGCCCGATAATCGGCACGGAGACGAGCGCGCGAAAACCCAACTCCTGCGCGACCTCCTGCCAATCCTCGAGCGCTGGGTCGGCAAACACGTCGGGAACCTCAATCAGCCGCCGCTCAGCCGCCGCCTCGCCCGCTGGGCCGTAGCCCAGCCGCACGCGCATCGCGCCGAGCCAAGGGCGCCATCTCTCGGGCCACGCGTGGGCCGCCACGGGGTGCATCACCTCGGCGGCTCCATCGAGCAAGAACACGGCGCCGAGCGTGGCGCCTGCGGCCGGACACGCGCGGTCCAGCGCGAACTGGTAGGCCTCGGCGGCGTCCTCGGCGCGGACCAGGGCGTGGGCGATCTCGGAGACGACCTTTGGCGTGGGGTCAGTCTCTTCGTCGCTCGTGCGCGGTTCGGGGAGCTGCCAGCGTTTGCGCCTTTGCATTCTTACTGCTTCACCACGAAGGCACGAAGGAAGACCCAGCACTCAGACGGCTCCGCATCCACAAAGAGACAAACTTCTTGGTGGAAGCGGAAGCTAAAATCCGCTCCGAACCCCTTCGTGCCTTCGTGGTGAAAGCAGTTGCAGTTCACTGCGCGTACAAGCGAGCCGCGAGCAAATCCCGGAGCTTGGCGGTTACCGGTCCAACACGCCCATCACCAACAGGGCGTCCGTCGAGCGTGACCAATGCCTGAACGTCTGTCGTCGTCCCGCACACAAACAACTCGCTGGCCTGTGGAAGCTCCATCAACAAGATCGGCTTCTCAACGCAGCGCATGCCGTGCTCACGGAAGATCTCAAACAACACCGCGCGCGTGATGCCGGGCAGGATGTAGTTCGAGAGCGGCGCCGTGCGCAGCACATCGTCAATTACGGCGAATGCGTTCGTTGCTGCGCCTTCGGTGACCATGCCGTCGCGATGCAGAATTGCCTCGTACGCGCCCGCTTCGCTCGCAGCCTGCCGCGCGAGCACAGGGCCGAGGAGATTCACCGTCTTGAGATCGCAACGCGCCCAACGCTGATCGGGATACGTGATGGCCTTCGCGCCGTTGGTGCGCATGTCCATGTTCGGCGTGAAGCGCGACGCGGCGGCGTAGATGGTCGACTGCGTGCCCGCGGGCGGGAAGTAGTGCGTGCGCACGGCTGCGCCGCGACTCACCTGGATGTAGATCGTCGCTTCACCGATTGTGAGTTCGTTTAACACCAGCAGACGCTCGCAGACACTCTGCAGCTGCTCTGTGCCTTCCGGAGAGATCCGCAGACCGGCGAGACCATTGGCCAGGCGTGCCGCGTGCGCATCCCAGGCAAACAACTTGCCTTCGATGGCGCGCACAACTTCGTAGATGCCGTCGCCGAAGATGAACCCGCGATCCTCAACCGAGATCATTGCTTCGGACTTCGACACAAAGCGGCCATTCAAGTACACGTTGCTCATCGCTTAACCCACCATGCGTTCGATGCCGGCAATGACCGGCGCAAATCCTAATCCCTTGCCTGCGACGCGCTGCGCTTGCTCGTGCGCGAGTTCCGTTTGCCCGTGCGCGAACAACTCATCCACCATCCACGGCCCGGCCTGCGGATTGCGCCACCAATCTTCATTGAAGCGCTCACGCAGCGACTCATCGAGCACAGCCTGCAGCTGCCACGCGCGCAGATACCGCGCCGAGTAGTAGCGCGCGTCCACGTCCACAAAGGCATCGCTGCGCTGATAGCGAAAGCCAGTCGCGTTCGTGAGCGTCTCCACATACAAATCGGGCAGCGCGTTCCACGACACTTTGCCTGAGTGGAGTTCTGTTTCGTAGATGAACTTCGCGCAGTAGCGGCGCACGAAGTGCAACTCTTCGAATCCCATATACCGCAAGAACGCCGGCATCGCCTTCTTGTCGAGCCCCGAGTAGCGCGCCAACCAACCGCGATCCTTCAAGCGGTGATCAAACAGCATTGCGTAGCCTTCGGTCACCGAGTTGTCGCCGAGCCAGCGAAACTCAAACGGCAGATCACGGCGCATATTCGCGA
>JAYUWY010000222.1:0-3625 GCA_043753285.1 Gemmatimonas sp.
AAGTATTCTGGCGACATCGTGAAGGCGATTGCCGCAGGCGCCACCACGGTGATGATGGGTTCAATGCTCGCGGGTACAGAAGAGAGCCCGGGCGAAAGCATTCTCGCCGAAGGCCGTCGCTTCAAGATGATTCGCGGCATGGGCTCGATGTCTGCCATGCAAGACGGCAGTGCGGATCGCTATTTCCAGGACGGCGAGATGTCCGCCAAGAAGTTTGTCCCCGAAGGCATCGAAGGTCGCGTGCCGTACAAGGGACCGGTGGGCGATGTGTTGTATCAAATGGTCGGTGGACTGCGCAGCGGAATGGGCTACGCGGGGTGCCGCACCATCGACGAACTCCGAACGCTCGCGGAGTTCGTGCGTATCACTCCAGCGGGGCTGCGCGAGTCGCACCCGCACGACGTCACGATTACGCGCGAAGCGCCAAACTACTCGGTATAGCCAATGGGTTTGTGGACTACGAAGCCGCTTTCGATTCTGATGAACGAAGCGGGCACAGACGGCGAACATTCGCTCAAGCGATCGCTCACCGCGATGAACCTCACGTTGCTCGGCATCGGTGCAATCATCGGTGCGGGCATCTTCGTGCTCACGGGCACGGCCGCGGCGCAGCACGCGGGTCCGGCCATCGTGATCTCGTTCCTCATCGCCGGTTTGGGCTGCGCGTTCGCGGGCCTGTGCTACGCCGAGTTTGCGTCGATGATTCCCATCGCCGGCTCGGCCTACACATACGGCTACGCCACGCTCGGTGAACTTCTCGCGTGGATCATTGGCTGGGACCTCATCCTTGAGTATTTGTTCGCCGCTTCCACCGTCGCGGTGGGCTGGTCGGGCTACTTCGTGCAGTTCCTCGGCGACATCGGCATTCATTTGCCCGAGTCGTTGACCAACGCACCATTCGCTGTTGAAGGCACGCACACATTGGTGAAGACGGGCGCGATTATGAATTTGCCCGCCGTGCTACTCGTTCTGTTGATGACCGCGTTGCTCGTCGTTGGCATCAAGGAGTCGGCCAAGCTCAACAACGCCATCGTGTACGTGAAGGTCACGATTGTGTTGCTCGTGATTGGCTTCGGATTCTTCTATGTAGACACGGCCAACTGGAGCCCGTTCATTCCGCAGCAGCTCACGGACGGCGCCGGCAACTTGATTGACGGCAAGTTCGGTTGGAGCGGAATCTTCGCCGGTGCTGGCGTGATTTTCTTTGCCTACATCGGATTCGACGCGGTCTCTACCGCCGCGCAGGAAGCAAAGAATCCGCAGCGCGATTTGCCCATTGGTATTCTCGCGTCGCTCGCCGTGTGCACGGTGCTCTACATCCTGATGGCGCTCGTGATGACTGGCATGGTGCCGTTCCCGCAGCTCGACGTCGCGGAGCCGGTGTATGTGGCGCTTGACGCGGCAGGACCGAAGCTCGCGTGGTTGAAGTACCTCACGACGATTGGCGCCATTGCGGGCCTCGCGTCGGTGGTGCTCGTGATGTTGATGGGCCAGCCGCGCATCTTCTACGCCATGTCGCGCGACGGTCTGTTGCCGCCGATGTTCGGCAAGGTGCATCCGAAGTTCAAGACGCCGTGGCTCGCGACGATCATCACCGGTGCCTTCGCCGCGTTCTTCGCTGGCTTGTTCCCAATCGGCATTCTCGGACACCTCGTGTCTATCGGCACGCTGTTCGCGTTCATGATTGTTTGCGCCGGCATCTTGATGCTGCGCTACAAGCGTCCGGAGCTCGAGCGTCCGTTCCGCACGCCGTGGGTTCCGGTTGTACCGCTGGGCGGCATCCTCATCTGCGGCTATCTGATGTACTCGCTGCCGGCTGACACGTGGATTCGTTTGGGCGTCTGGATGGCGCTCGGTTTGGCGATCTACTTCCTCTACGGTCGTCATCACTCCAAGCTGCGCGACGTCAAGTAAGTGAGTGATCTGTTGGTAGTGCCCGCCGCTCGCCGTGAGGCCATTGCGCGCCTCACGGCCGAGCTGCGGTCCGGAATGACCGTCGCGCTGTGCACGCATATCAATTCCGATGGCGACGGGTGTGGCTCGGAAACCGCGTTCGCGCGGTTGCTCGGACAGATGGGCATTCGCGCCATCATCGTGAATCCCACGCCGTGGCCAGAGATGTTTCGCTGGCTACTTGGCGATGATGTTGAGGATCGTTCGGCGGATGGCGCGAAGGCCATCGCGAGCGTGGATCGCGTCGTCGTGCTCGACATCAGCGATTTGGGACGTCTGGGCGTGCTGGCTGATGCTGTGCGCAAGATGCCGCAGGACGCGTTGGTGATTGATCATCATTTGCCGGGCAATGAACCGCCGGGCAAGGTCATGCTCAGCGACACGGCGGCGTGCGCCACGGCGGAGTTGGTTTACGATTTTGCGAAGGAACGCGGGTTGAGCATCACGCCGGCGATTGCAAAGTCGCTGTACACCGCGTTGGTGACTGACACGGGCGGCTTCCGTTTTGGGAACACGTCGCCGCGGTGCCTCGCGGTCGCGGCGGACTTGCTAGCTGCGGGCGTGGATCCGGAGCAGATGTATGCGCGCATCTATGGCAGCGTCCCGCTGGGGCGCTTGCACCTGTTGCGCGATGCGCTGGACACCCTGCAGGTAGACATGGCGCACGGCATCGCGTGGGTGCGCGTGGCGGCCGGCGCGCTGGAGAAGCACGGTGTGGCGTCCGAGGATTTGGACGGAATTTCGGAATATCCGCGCAGCGTGGCCGGTGTGCGCTTGGCGATGCTATTCCGCGACCTGGGTCACGGCCGCGTGAAGGCGTCTTTTCGTAGTGTTGCTGGTGTGAACGTGAATACGCTGGCCCGGAAGTTCGGTGGCGGCGGTCACGCGCGCGCATCGGGCGCCCTCATTGTGGGAGGGCCGGCCGAGGTGGAGGCTCAGGTCCTAAGTGAGGCACGTCACCTACTTGAGACTGGCGCATTGGCCGACTGAGCGTCACACTGTGATGTTTGACTGGCGGCTTGCGCCAGTCGTCTGTAACTACGGACCATCCAGGAGTGTGCAGTGGCAGGTTTGCGAGTGAATCAACCCCGTGTTCGGCAGCGCATCGGCTTCTCGTTGATCGAGTTGCTGATTGTGATGACGATTGTGGGTCTGTTGCTCAGCATTGCGGTGCCGCGTATTGGCACGCAGATCAACTCCGACCGGGCGAATCGCTCGGCGTCGGCGATTCTTGGCATGCTGGACGAGGCGAGCCAACTCTCCGTGCGTCGGCGAGCGCCGGTGACGGTCACGCTTGCGAGCGGGACGATTTCGGTGAAGGATCGCGCGACCGGAACGACGCTCAAGAGTCGGTCGTTTGGCGCGGCGCAGGATTTGCGCGGCACGGTGACGTTTTCGCCGTCCGGCGGCATCACGATTTTCCCGACGGGGCGCGCGACTGCGGCGCTGACGGTAACCGTGACTGGTGGCTCGGCGACGGCGAGAGTGATGCGCACGGCGACTGGCATTTTGCGGAGAGACTGATGACGAATCGTCGCGGTGTTTCGCTCATCGAGGTGATGGTGGCGCTGGTGCTGTTTGGCATCATTGCCACGATTCATACCGTGGCGACGATGCGCTACGGGCTGCGTCAGCGCGTGGTGGCACTTGGGTCCGCGCGCTCCGCGGCGGT
>JAYUWY010000223.1:0-1783 GCA_043753285.1 Gemmatimonas sp.
CTCCTTCACCTTCTGCGCGAGCTGTTCGGCGCGCGCGGCCCACTCGGCTTCCTTCGCGCGTTCGGCTTCGACAACGGCAAGCGGTGCCTTGGCGGTGAACTTCTCGTTGGAGAGACGTCCGCGCAGTGCATCGAGTTGCTTCACGAGTCCGTCGCGCTCTGCGGTGAGACGAGCGCGCTCCTTCGCGAGATCTACCATACCCGCGAGGGGCAGGGTGAGTTCGAGCTTGCTGCCGAGCACGGCGTGTGCAGCGGCGCCAGCGGGTGCCGCGTCAATGGAGAGTTCGCATCGCGCGAGACGGCTCACCAATGTCTGCGATGCCATCAACGCATCTACAGCGCTCGCAGAACCAGTGCCGCGCGACAGGAGTGCCTTGATCGGAGCGCCGGGTTGCACGCCGTACTCGGCGCGCAGTCCGCGGATTGCATCGATGGCTTCGCGCACGGTGTCAAATGCGAGACCCGCTTCTGCGCCAGCAGCACGCGCGGTGGGCCACGGAGCAACTGCGATAAACGCACCCGGCGTCTGCGACGGCAGTCGCTGCCAGAGCGATTCCGTCACGAACGGCATGATGGGATGCAGGAGACGCAGACCTTGATCGAACACGTGCACCAATACCCTGCGCGCAGTCTCACGGTCCGCGCCTGGCTGCAGGAGTCGCGGCTTCACGGCTTCCACATACCAATCAGCGAGTTCATTCCACACAAAGCGACGCGCGGCTTCGGCGTACGCGTCGAGGCGCATGCCGCTCTGACGCATGTTCTCGGGCCACTGCTTGCCAGTTGGGCGCGCAGGACCAAGCGCCGCATCGCACTCAGCGATTGCCGCGTCGAGTCGTCCGAGAATCCATTGATCCTCAAGACGCAACGCTGACGCATCTATGGTCGAGGCCACCGGCTCGTCGCCGACTTGCATCAACAAGAAGCGACCGATGTTCCACAGCTTCGTCGCAAAATTGCGGCCCGGTGCAAACGACTTGTCGAGATCGTTGGGGTCGAGCATCACGTCCACGCCCAAGCCCATGCCTTGAATGAGCGTCCAACGCAACGCGTCAGCGCCGTAGCGATTCACGACGTCGAGCGGATCGATGCCGTTGCCCAATGACTTCGACATTTTGCGATGCTGCATGTCGCGCACGGTGCCGTGCAAGTACACCGTATGAAACGGCGGGCGCCCCTGGAACTCGTAGCCGGCCATGATCATGCGCGCGACCCAGAAGAACAGAATCTCCGGCGCGGTGACGAGCACGTCGCTGGGGAAGAACGCCTTCAAGTCCTTCGCGTTCTCGTTGGGCCAGCCCATCGTGCTGATGGGCCAGAGCCACGACGAGAACCACGTGTCGAGCACGTCGGGATCTTGTGACACGATGCGCGCGCCACACGTCGCGGCACCTTCAGCGTGCGCGCACGTCTGCGGATCTTCGCGGTAAGCGAGTGCGTGGCCCTTCTCGCACGTGAACACCGGCACGCGATGGCCCCACCACAACTGGCGCGAGATATTCCAGTCGCGAATGCCTTCGAGCCAATTGATGTACACCTTTTCATGCTTCTCTGGCAGCAAGCGAATCGTGCCATCCTTCACGGCCTGCAACGCCGGTGCCGCAAGCGGCGCCATCTTCACAAACCACTGATCCGACAAGCGCGGCTCCACCACTGTTTCGCAGCGGTAGCACTTGCGAATCGAGTTGGCGTGGCGCTCAATCTTCACCATCGCGCCCGACGCTTCGAGCGCCTTCACAATCTTCTTGCGCGCGTCAAAGCGATCGAGGCCCGCGTACTCCGCC
>JAYUWY010000224.1:0-1783 GCA_043753285.1 Gemmatimonas sp.
GTCTCTGGCGAGGTGTACACGGCGACCGTGCACATCACGGCGGGTCCACTCAACGGCACGCAGTATGCCGCTGGCAGTTGGATTGCGGCAGACTTCGGCACCGGGGCACGACGTCGAATCACGGCGACGTTTGACGCGAGCACGATGCCAACGGGGCGATATCCGTATCGGCTCGATGTCACGCGAACCGGCGACACGACCTACAGCGCGAGTGGAGAGCTGTTGATTGTGAATCGCCTCGCGTCATCATTTAACGCAGGCTGGTGGCTCGCGGGCCTGGAGCAACTCGTCATGAGCGCGGATACGGCATCTACGATTCTATGGGTCGGTGGCGATGCGAGTGCGCGGGTATTCCGGCGCGTCGCGAGCACGTGCAACTGGGTGGGCGATGCGTTGTCGCGTCCGGACACCATTGCGGCCACGGTCGATGGTGCGCGATGCCGTGACCACACACGGCGCGGCGCGAACCGACTGCGTGTGGTATTCGATTCGACGGGCAGACACGTATTCACGATTAATCGCCTCCTCGACACGACGTCGTTTGCCTATGACGGTCAAGGTCGCCTCGCGTCCATTGGTGTACCCTCGCGTAGCGTGCCAAAGAGCTACACGTTCGGCTATTCGGGCGGCGGCGCGCTGCAAACCGTGAGCGCGCCGGGCGTAGCGGGTCAGGTGCGCATAGTGCGCATCGAGAGCGTGACGGGTGTCGCTGTTGGTGGCGTCAACCGCGCTCGTACGCGACTCATTGGGTTTCCGGACACGCTGAACGCCGTGCGATTCGAGTACTCCGGCGGTCCTCCCGTCGCGGGAAGCGGCGAGTATCGCGTCAGTGGGCGACGTGATCGAGTAGGAAACTTGACTGCGTTTAGCTACACCACTCAAGGAAAGTTGTCTGAAGCGCGAGTCCCTGCGAATGCCACGGATACCATCGTTGCGACTTTCCGTGCTGCAGAAGGCCAGGGCGTAGGCGCTGGAGGCGCTGGGCAGGCACTCGTTGCGGATTCCATCTACACCATCCTCAACGGCCCGCGCAGCGATGTGGCGGACGTTGTTCGCTGGTGGGTGAACACGCTCGGATCCCCGCTTCGAGTTCGAAATGCGGTCGGAGAGGAAACGCGCATCCGTTACTCGACCGTCTGGCCAGCGTCTCCCGCGCAAGTATTCGATGCCGCGGGAGTACAGACGCGAGCGAAGTATGGGGCCCGCGGTTTGGTCGATACAGTGCGCGTCGTGGCGCCCTTCGGCGCTGGTGACGCACTCACGTCCTACGTTTGGGATAACGTGTGGGATATGCCGGTCACGACAACGGATCCGGTTGGCGTGGTGACCACGCGCACGTACAACGCCGCCACTGGTAACGTGCTCACGGAGCGCGTCGGCAATGATCCGTTGTGGACCGTGAACTTCACGTACGACGCCACGACGCAAATGCTCACGGAAGTGCTCACTCCCGGCGCGGCGAATCCGGAGCGACTGGAGTACGAGCCCGCGCTCGGCAATCTTCGTCGGACCATCTCGCCCCTTGGCGTGCCCGTCACGATGTACCGCGACAGCATTGGTCGCGACACGCTCATCGTCCAGCCTATAGATGTCGCGGCGGACACACTGGTGAAGGTGCAGCGCACGCACATCTACTATGACTCCGTGGGTCGCGTGCGGGAGTCGGTGGCGATTGGCGCTGCGATGACCTACACGCTGCGAGGCGCTCCCGTCGATACACATCCCGTGTACGCTGAATCGCTCGTGACTCGCACGACATATGACCGCGAGAACCGCGTCAAAA
>JAYUWY010000225.1:0-3618 GCA_043753285.1 Gemmatimonas sp.
ATGCCCGTCGCCGAGTCACCGAACCAATCGGCGAGTGTGCTCTCCGATTGACGTCCGTATTGCATACGGTTGCGCTCCACGCGCTGCGCGTCGAACACGCGACCGTTGCGACCAAGAGTGCGGCGGTTCGGGGTTACGAATAGTGTGTCGTATCGCCCGTCAGAATTTGTAACTGTGCGAAACGGCCGATTGTACACTGACTGTCGCACGACCGGACGCGTGCCCACAATCGGCTCAAAGCGGTACAAGTTGTACGGCGAGTCCACGAGCAAGCGCGCATCGGTGGGTCCGTTCAAGTCGAGAACAAACTCGAACCCCACGGGGCTGACGGTACGCGAGTATGGCAGGCGCGTGTCGCCGCGGCGTGCGTTGTAACTGTCGATTCCTACAAGAATGCGCGTGCGCTGCCAGTTGATGGCACCCACATCAATCCGCAAGTAGACGTACGCCGGATCGTGATGCACCCACAGGGCGTTCACGCGATGCACGGCATCGACAACGGGTGCGTCCGCAGCGCGCGTGTACCACGGCGTGCGCGCGCGCCAATCGTCGCCGCGCCCGTCAATCGTGATTGCCGAATCGCGATGGCCTGGACGCATCGCAATCACGCCGTAATTCTGCTCGGCGTCGAGTGTATTCAGCCACAGCCGATTGCGCTCGCGTGGACTCTCGAAGTCAATCACGAGCCAGTTCTTCTTGAACCACTCGTCAATGAGCGCGAACAGCCCCGCGCCCGCCGCGCCGCTGGCCACAATGTCGCGAGTCAGCCGTGCGTTGATCGCGGCCTGCGCCTTCTCGTCGTGTCCGCCGTGATGCCAACCCTGCGGCTGCAAGTGCGCATTGCCACGACTGCTCGGCACACCATACTCCGAAATTATCACCGGCATATCGCCGTGATGCTCAATCAATGCACGGAGATATCCGAAGTAGTGGCTCGGCCCCTCAGGGCTGCGCGCCGTGCCGTACGCGGAGTCGAGCACCATGAAGTCCGGATAATACGGATACGCGTGATACGACGCGAAGAGTCCCGCGCGATACTCCGCCGTCGCGTGCATGACACGTGCGTCGAGCGCAATCACATCGTTGTCGTATTCCTTGGACACTTCTGGAACGCGCTCGCCGCGTCGGCGGAGCATCGCAAGTTCTTCGGCGCGCGACGATTCCGTGGGATGCTGCAGCGGATCGAGCGTGGGCCAATTCGTATACGCCAGCGGACGCTGCGCATTCCAGCGCGTCATCTCATAGCTAATTGTTGAGTCGGCAACGCTCGCAAGCCACACGTCCACCGCATTGCCGCCTTCGACAGTCACGTAGCGTCCGCGAAAGCTCGTGCGCCGCGGATACAGCGCAGCAAACGCTTGCACCGAGTACGGCTCCCACTCGCGACCAAGAATGTAGCCCAGCGTCCACTGCGATACGTCAGACGTGTACATCCCGCCCGCGTGACCCGCGCGATGTTGAATCGCCGCGTTGCCGTGCAACAGATCCACAACGTTGCGCATCTCGGCGAGGAACTCGGCGTGCCAGCGCACGTCGTCGTATCGCTCTTCCTTTGTGCCCGGCGGCAACTCCGTCCACACGCCGTGAATAATCCAAATCGCCGAATCTGGGTGAGCGACATTCCACTCGCGGAGCGCGCGATAAAAGTGCGGCGGGTGCACCGTGTACACGCGCACGGTGTTCGCGCCCATCTCGCCGAGGTCGCGGATCCAACCCTCGTACGTGCCATCGTTTGGCGGAAACTCGGACGGATGCTTGCCCGGGAGTGCGGCACCGAGATTCACGGCCTTCACCCAAAACGGCTTCCATCCACCGCGTCCGTCGGGAATCTCGAGGATGCGGCGCCCCGTGCGGGCTGCGAGAACGGTCTGTGCGGGGCGTGCGCGCCTCGGGAGATCGGCAGCGCGCACCGGCGTGGGAATACGACGTAGATAGTCGCGCACCAGCGAGTCGCCGGGCGCGAGCGACTCCGCAAGGAGAAATGCGGCGCGCGCGCGCTCGAGATTGCCAGCGCGAAACGTCGCGAGTCCGAGGCCAATGGCTTCATCCGCATCGCGCACGGAGTCAACGGCGAACGCGGTGTCAAAGCGCGCGATGGCGAGGTGCAGTTGATCGCGTCGTAGCGCGACGTAGCCGAGTCCCGTCCACCCACGTCGCGCGTCGCGGCAGCGCGTGACGCCTATGCGAAACGCGGAATCGGCTGCGACAATCTCGTTGCGCCGCCACGCCGTCCAGCCCGCATCAATCGCGGTGTTGGCGGCAGCCGTGGCGCAGGCCGCAAGTTGCGCGTGCGCGGGCACCGTAGAGCCAGCGAGCGCGAAGAGTCCAGCGAGCAGTGGCCGTGCGACACGTGCAAGTCCGAACACCGAGCGCTAACGCCCCAACGTGACGAGCAGCTCGCCGGCGAGCGTGAGCGGGTCGAACGGCTTGGTGAGACAGGCGATCGCGCCGACTTCGATGGCCGTGTCTTGCTCGCCGCGCTGGGCGCGGGCGGTAAGAAACACCACCGGAATGGCCGCGGTCTCAGGATCGGCCTTCAAGCGACGGCACGTCTCGTAACCGTCCAAATCCGGCATCATCGCGTCCAACAAGATGGCGTCGGGCTTGATGTCCTTCACGCGAGCCAGCAGCTCCGTGCCCGAGGCGAGCACATCGGCGTGAATGCTTGGTTCCAACCCGAGCGCGAGCTCGAGAATGGTGCGGATATCGGGTTCGTCGTCGGCGCAGAGGAGTCGCATTGGTGAAAGGTGCCCGCGCCCCCGCGTGCATCGCAACTGGGTCCGGTGTTTTGGAGTGGCGCGGGGGTGTCCACCGAGGAGCACGGGCGCGATAATTCCCTATGCCACGGCGCTGCGGCGCCATCCCTCAACCTGTTCCAATGGCCGGTTCGGCAGATCTGTCGGCGGTGCTCGCGCAACTGCGAGCGAAATACCTCGCGTCAAGCGGAAACACGCTTGCCGCGTTTACGCTGCTTGCCGAACAATTGCAGAAGGATCCCGCGGCCCCTGAGGTCGTCGAGGCGTTGCGCCGCGAGTTACATCGCGTGCACGGTACGGCGGGGAGCTATGGCTTTCACGAAGCGAGTCGCTTGGCAGGCGCGCTTGAGCCGGTGGCAGTGAAGTGGGCGACGGATGTGCACTTGGATCGCGAGCGTCGCGCCGGCATCGTGCGCCAGTTCGTGCGCTCCTTGGGCGCGTCGTTGCGACCGGAGTCCAGCGAAGGCGTGCCCTCATCGTCAGCGTCAGCGGGCCCCGAGCATCGCGTGTTGTTGGTGGAAATCCCGGACGACGCATCCCCGGGGATTGTGGCCGAAGCGGTGCATCGCGGCTATGCAGTGGAGCAGGTGACGGCGCAGGGCGTGAGCGCCGTATTCGAAGGCACGCAGCCCACGATTGTCATTGCGGGTGCGCATGTGGCCCTCGCCGTGCCTGAGGGCGTGCCGTTGTTGTTGCTCCGCGGACACGATGGCGTTGTCGCGCCGCGCGCGACGTCGGCGCGCTTGCTCGACGCGTCCACCGATCCGCGCGAGATCCTGCTCATGGCCGCGTCATTGGCCACGCGCACGGGCCTGGTGGGCGTCACGTTGCTCATAGTGGACGACGACGCCGCAATGATTGA
>JAYUWY010000226.1:0-1781 GCA_043753285.1 Gemmatimonas sp.
GTGTCGAGATTGATGCCAACTGCCGCCAACTCCTTCAGTACAGCATCGGCGGCGGCCCCGTCAATGCCCACCGTGCGACGCGTCACGCCGTGGTCACGGAATGCGTCCAGTGTGTTGGGCGGCATCGTGTTCACGGTGTGCGGTCCAATGAGCTCTTCCACATAGATGGTGTCGCGGTACGACGGGTTCTTGGTGCTCGTGCTGGCCCACAGCGGCTTCTGCAACTGGGCGCCCTTGGCCGACAGCGCGTCCCAGCGCGCGCCGGAGAACTTCTGCTGAAACAAGCGATACGCGCGCTTGGCATTGGCAATCGCGGCCTTGCCCTTGAGCGCAGTCGCACGCTCAGCGGTCAACGTGCCGGCTTTCACCTGCGCGTCGAGCAGCGCGTCGATCGCCGAGTCCACGCGGCTCACGAAGAACGAGGCCACGCTGGCGACGTTGTGGAGCGGCTTGCCCGCTGCGGCGCGACGCTCAAGGCCCGCGATGTACGCGTCGATCACGCGCTCGTGCGCCGCGACGGCAAACAACAGCGTGACGTTCACATTCAAGCCATCGGCAATCAACTGCTCAAGCGCGATGCAGCCTTCCGGCGTGCCCGGCACCTTAATCATCACGTTCGGGCGATCCACCGTCTTCCACAGACGGTGCGCTTCCTCGACGGTGGCGCGCGCGTCGTGCGCGGCGCCTGGGGACACTTCAATAGACACGTAGCCGTCGAGCGCCTTGGTCGCGTCGTACACGCCACGGAACGCGTCGCAGGCGGTGCGGACGTCGTCGGTCTCGACGAGTTCAAAGAGCTCCCACGCGGTGCGACCCGCCGCCGACGCCGCCAACTGCGCGTCGTACGCGGTGCCCGAAGCGAGCGCCTTCTCGAAAATCGTCGGGTTGGACGTCATTCCCGTGAGCGACTCCTCGCGGATGCGGCGAGCGAGCGTGTCGCCCTGGAGAATGGCGCGGTCAATGAAGTCGAGCCAAATAGACTGACCAGCGGCGTGGAGCGCGTTGAGTGGCGTAGAAGCAGACATTCGGACTGGGTCGAGGAGGGTCGGGGGCGAGCGTGCAATTTACTCCGCATTGGCGCGAGATGCGCCCATGCGACAGCTTTCTGTGAACTTTTCTGCCCCTGCCCGCCGTGGACCTCGAAGAACCGCACACTGGCCCGATTGGACAACGCCGCGCCAACATCTGGCGGCGACAGTCGCTCGCCTTTCAGCTCGCACTGATAGGCACCGTGGTGGCGATTGCGTGGTTTACGACCGCGCGCTTCGCCGCTGGGTCGGCCGCGGAGGAACTGCACGCGCGCGCCGCATTAGTGGACGAGGCGCATCTCGCCGAAATTGCCACCATCCGGATGCAGGCATCGCTCAACGCCATCTTGTCTGCGCAGCGCGGCTTCGCGCTGACCGCCGATGCTGATCAGCGTCGCCGTTACGACGCCGCACGCCGTGCGCTGGACGCGGATATGGTCGTCGTGCGCGACCAGATGGCAGGTAGTCTCTCCGTCACCACCCGCGTGGAGCGCGTGCGCGCCGCTGTGGATGTCTACGATCGCGATGTGGCGCAGCCCAATTTCGTGGCCGCCACGCGGGTGGGAGTTGCCGCGTTCGCACGCGGCACACCAGGCGCGCGCCGCGTGGAACGCGGCATCGCGCTTATGGACAACATTCGCGTGGAGCACGCACTCATTTTGCGCGATGTGCGCGAGCACACGACGCGCGTGAAGACAGAGATTGAGCAAGCAGCCGCGCTCAATGAATGGGAGGAGTTTCTCATTCGCGCGG
>JAYUWY010000227.1:0-7240 GCA_043753285.1 Gemmatimonas sp.
CGAAAACGGTAGTGAGCGACTCCGTGATTGTGCCCGCAGCAAAGGTGGCCGCACCCAACGCCCACCAGAGGAGATGCGGTCCTGAGCGGCGGTTTTGCCAGCGGCGCACGAGCACGACCGTGAAGACGCTCGCGAGGAGCGTCGTCAGGATGGGGATGAAATGGACAGTAGATCTCACGCGCGGAGATTAGACTCCGCGCTTGGGCACAACTATTCGCAGAACTACGTACGTACCGTCAGGCGCGTGAGGCCGGCGACGCTGCGGATGCCGGTCTTCTTGCCAATCGAGTCGCGGTGTGCCTCGGCGGTGCGCACACTGATGCCCAGCTGCGCGGCGATCTCTTTGCTCGACTTGCCGGCGGCAACCAACGCCAGCACTTCGCGCTCGCGAGGAGTCAGACGCGCAAGTAGCTCAGCGGAGGGCTTCTCCGGCGGCAACACGTCGGCGCGAATCGCCGCGGCGAGATGCACGGCAACATCAGCGCCAAAAAATGCGCCCCCGTTATGCACCGCACGCACGGCTTCGCGAAGCATCGCGGGGCTGGCGTCCTTTCGCAAGAACCCGTGTGCGCCGGCGCGCACTGCTTGCAACACGTACTCGGGCTCCTCGTGCACGCTGAGCATGATCAACCGTGTGCTGGGAGACGCTCGGAGCAACTGCGGCACGGCATCAAGACCAGAACCATCGGGCAACGTGATGTCGAGCAACACCACGTGCGGCGTGTGCGCGTGCGTTATCGCCAAGCCCTCGGCGACAGTTCCGGCTTCACCGACGACGTCAAACACGGTGGCATCGGCGAACACGGCGCGCACCCCAGCGCGCACCACGTGATGATCGTCCACAAGCAGCAGGCGAATCACAGACACGGGACCTCCGCGACTAACACTGCTCCGCCCTTCACCCCAGCGCGCACGCTGAGTTTGCCGCCGAGTGCCGCGAGCCGCTCGTGCATGCCGGCGAGCCCGAGGTGGCCGGCGCGCTCAAGCGCGGACACATCGATGCCATCCACGAAGCCCGCGCCGTCGTCAGCGACGGTGACGCGCACGACGCCATCTTCTGCGACGACATCCACGCGCACGGACTTGGCGCCCGCGTGTCGCGCGACGTTGCTCAACGCTTCTTGGAGCGCACGAAACAGTGCGAGTTCCGCGTCATCATCGAGCTTGGGCAGCGTCGCGGGCACGCGCGCATCGAGCACGAGATTGAGGCGGTCGGCACTCTCCTCGGCGAGCGCGCGCAGTGCGGGCGCGAGCCCGAGATCGTCCAGCAGTACGGGACGCAGATCTTGCGTGACGCTCCGAATGCTCGCGAGGCCATCATCCAACAGCGCGAGTGCTCGGTCAAGCGCGCTCGCGGTTTCAGAAGCGGCAGACTCTCTCAACAGCTCCAAACGCAAACGCACCGCCGTGAACACCTGCGCAGTCTCGTCATGCAAGTGGAGCGACAATCGCCGGCGTTCGTCTTCGTGCTGGCGCAGCATTCGCCGCTGTAATCGCTCCAACTCCTGCGTGCGGTCGCTGAGCACGAGCATCAAGCCGCCCGCACCGACGAGCAAACCAAACGCGATGTCGAGGTAGTAGCCCCACGGCACCCACGCGCCTTTGGCGCGCAGGAGTGGGTAGTCGAGATGGTGGAGTCCCCACAGCAGCAACGACAGCGAGAGCAGTCCCGCACCAGGTGCCGCATTGCGACCGCGTTCGCGCCACACCACCCACGCCGTGGCAATCGTGACACCACTCAAGAACAGCACTGCGGGCCACGCGGCCAGCAAGAAACTGTCGAGTTGAAACACCGCGATGTACGACCACAGCGGCGGAAAGAGCGCGAGCGCGAGCATCCAGCGCCGTTGCAGCTTGGGTGCACGCAGTGCGAGTGAGGCGCCGAGCAGTGCGAGCGCGGTCCAGCCAGTGAGAATCTGATGATGATACAACCAGACGAAGCTTTCGGTACGCAGGAACGTGATGATCGCACCGATGCGTAGCGCGTAGAGCGTCCACGCAATCGCGAACCATCGGAAGAACGGCTTCTGCGTGCGGCGATGCAGCACGAAGAAGAGCAGCGCCAAGCCCGCGGTGACGGTGGCTTGGAGAATGGCTGGGGGGAGCTCGCGTTCCATATAGATATCCGAGGAACATAACGCGCTCCGTCGCTACTCGCGTTCCACCACCGCGATTTGGTAGACGGCCGTCCACTCCCAGTGGATGAGCCGGCCGACGGGCGCGAGAAAGCGCCGGAACGCGCTTGGCGTCCAGAAGTTTACGCGGCCCGGGTCCTGCCCCACCCCCGCAGCAATCGTCAGCGCGCAGATGCTGCGAAACGCCGGCTCGAGCGGCACAGACACTAACAGATGTCGTGCGGACACTCGCGCGAGCTCATCCCGCACACGCTCGGGCTGCGGAATGTGCTCCAACACCTGTGAGCACAGCACGAGATCAGCGCTCGCTGTTGCCTGTGTCATGTTGCGCAGATCGCCGACGGACCATTCACACTGAGGAAAGCGCTGCGCCGCGAGCGCGACGGCATCGGCGCTCGCATCAGTGCCGCTCCACTTCACCGTCACACTGCGCTCGCGCAAGCCGCGATACACGTAGCCTTCGCCGCAGCCAGCATCGAGCACCGACCTCGGTGCGAGCGCCCGCACGTGATGCGCCATGCGGTCCAGGTAGCGCCCGAGTACTCGCTGATACGGCCCGTTGCGATACTCCCATTTGCGCAGATTGTTGGAATCGTGCGCTCGCGCGGCAGAAGTCACAGCGTCGCTCCCACTTCCATGGGTAAGGTGAATCGCGCGAGGCGCGCGCTCAGCTCGGCCGACACATCTCTCAGTGAGCCCGTCACGGCGGCGACGCGCTGCATTGCGGCCGCCTGCTCTTCATTCGATGCGCTCAGCTGCTGGGCCGTGGCCGCGTTCTGCTCCGTGCTGGCCGCCATCGATTCCATGGCTGCGGAGAGCGCGACCGAGCGCAGTTCCTGCTCCGTCGTCGCACGCCCAATGGTCTGCGCGGCAGCGGTCGAGCGCTTCGCCTCAGCATCAATGGAGCTCAGTGTGCCCTCCAACTGCGCGAAGCTCGACGCACCATCGCTCACGGAGCGGCGGATCTCAGACACCTTCGTGCCCACTTCTCCACCGGTGGCGTTAATCTCCAACGCGAGCTCACGAATGGCCTTCAGCGCATCCTGGCTCTCGCGCGCGAGCTTGGCGACTTCGTCGGCAACCACGCCGAATCCGCGACCGTGCTCGCCAGCGCGCGCGGCCTCGATAGCCGCATTGATGGCCAACAGCTTGGATTGCGTCGCAATGCCCGCCACAACATCTGTGAACGCTTGGATGCTGCGCGACTTCTCTGCGAGGCTGTCGAGCGCCGGCGCTGCAGCATGCGTGGCCGCGAGAATCTCGTGCAAGCGTGCCTGTGTGGATGCAGACGCACCGCGACCATCTCCCGTGCGGGCCGCAACGGAATCCGCTGCATGCTCCGCCGCGCTAGACTCCGCCGCAATCTCATGCGCACGCTCGGCCACCACGCGCGTGGCATCCAGCGCCTGCGCCACGTTCTCCGATTGATGCGACGCCGCCTCAGCGATGCTCGATGCCGCCGTCGCAACCTCGCGCATGGACTCGTTCACATCCGCAGCGCTGAGCGCGAGATCGGACGCCGTGGTGCTGACACGACCCGCGCCGAGTTGAATGTCGGAGACGAGCTCACGCAGTGCGCGCGTCATCTGCTGAAAGGACTCGGCGAGGTCTCCAATCTCATCATCGCTCTCTCGGCCCACGTCATCGGAGAGATCGCCATGGGCGACACGAGACGTTGCCGCCTGTAGGCGCTTGAGCGGGGCGACGACCACGCGTCGCAGCAGCGGCGAGACTGTGGCCAGTACTAATAGAAGGGCCACGACGCCAATACCGGCCATCACACGGCGGCGCGCGACGACGCTACGCTCGCGCGCGACTACGGCATCCACTTCTTGCTCGAGCTGCGCGACGATTCCATCGATAAGGTCCGTCGGCACGCGGTCCTTGCCGCGCACAAGACTATCGATGGCGAACGGATTTCTACCGCGCGCCGCCTCAAAGCGCAGCAACGCTGCTGAGTACTGCGTGTCGAGTTCGGCGTATGCCACACGAAACGCACGAATAGAGTCGCGCGTGCTCGCACTGCTCACGCGGCGCGCGAGGGAGTCGGCCAACGCGACAACATGCGCTCGATCTTCATGAAATGCGGCCGTGTAGCGTTCGCGGTCGCGCGGGCTGGCGCCGCGGAGGAGAATGTTCTTCCACTCCTGCACCTGCTTCTTGAACACCACCTGCATCTGCCGCGCGAGTGATTGGTCGCGCACGGGACCTTCGAGCGCCGACCGGTATCGTGATTCGACGCCACCGAGCGATGCGACCAGGAAGAGTGAGAGACCTGCGGCGATGACGACAGCCGCACCGACAACAAGATTGAGACGCAGCGACAGTGAGAGGCGCACAACCGATTAGTGAGAGAAGCCGTATTCTCTCGCGCGCGCGCCGCATTTCTGTCCGCAACACGTATCAGTCGGGTCACGGACGCTGCGCTCAAGGAGCGAATAGCGAGGGGCAGGATCGAAGAACGAGGACCAAGGGGGAGGGACTGAAGCACGAGGGTGAATACTCAGGATTCCTCTCTCTCACACCTAATGCCTCCCCCTTGCTCCTGAATCTTCGCTCTTTCCCCTCGCTCTTCGCTCCTCATGTCCTCGGGTACTACCTCGTGGATGGCGGCTACACCACCGTCTAACGCGCGGGCTACTTCTGCGGGTAGATCGTCTCGCCCCGCTTGAGCATCGCAACGTAGAGTGCAATGCGCTTCGCACGTCCAGCCGGAGTTTTCAAGTTGTGCGTGCGAAACGCGAGCGCGAAGCGGTTCTGCTCAGTGAGGGTCGCGAGCATTTTCCGGGCCTTGGGCTCGGCGTCAATCGCGGCTTGCAAGTCGTCGGGAATCTTCATGCCCGTCCCGCTGCCGTAGGCGCGCGCCAAGCGCCCGTCGGCTTTGGCACGTTCCACCTCGGCTAGGCCGATTGACGTCATGCGCTTCTCGGCGATGAGTCGCGCGACGTTGGCGACATTCACTTTGCTCCAAATGCTCTTCTTGCCGCGCGGAGTGTAGCGCTGCAAGAAGCTGTGCTCATCATAGCCTTTGCGAATGGCGTCAATCCAACCCCAACACAGCACGACGTCGATCGCCTCGACGGGCGTGATGGTCGGTCGGCCTGTCGCGACCTTATGGATCTTGATCCACACCTCGGTTTCGCGCGCGTGGTTCTTGGCCAGCCACTTCTCGAAGTGCGCGGCCGATTTGAACTCGTGGACTTTGGTGGGATCGACGACGACGGGTGGCATGGGGAAAAGATACCGCGTGATCAAAAGGATTAGTCACTGTCTCCCCCCACTGAGCGATACCCGCGCGCTGGGCATCCCGGCATCATCCCTACACGGGTCGTCAGTGAATTCGCGGCGGCCTTCGCTATGAAAACTGCCTCACCAATTCAGGAGATTCAATGCACACGACCACTCGCCGCACCACCGGCCGCCTTTTGGCGGGCATCGTTCTGTTGGGTGCGCTTGTCACAGGCTGCGACGATTCGAGCCCGATCAACATCTCGCCCGACGAGCCGGGCGCAGGCACCGGCGCAGGCGCCGGCGGCCGCGGACCCGCTCCCGTATCGCTCGGCGCTTCCAGCGGCTACGTGATTCTCGCCAAGACCGGCATTTCGAACGTGCCGACGTCTGCGATTACTGGTAACATCGGCGTCAGCCCCGCTGCAGCGTCCGCAATTACGGGCTTCGCGCTGACGCTCGGCGCAGGTGCCGCATTCGCGACGTCGTCGCAGGTCACCGGCAATGTGTATGCGCCGGGCTACGCCGCACCGACCCCCGCGAACCTCACCGCGGCAGTCAGCGCGATGGAAGCAGCGTACACCAGCGCGGCAGGTCGCACGTTGCCTGACCACATCGAACTCGGCAGCGGCAACATCGGCGGCTTGACGCTACCCGCTGGCCTCTACAAGTGGTCCAGCACCGTCACCATCCCGGCGACGGTTACCTTGAACGGCAACGCGAATGATGTATGGATCTTCCAGATTGCTGGCGGCCTGACGATGGCGTCGGGCAAGCGCGTGGTTCTCACGGGCGGCGCGTTGGCCTCCAACGTGTTCTGGCAGGTTGCTGGTAACGTGACGCTGGGTACGACCTCGCGCATCGAGGGTCAGGTGCTTTCGCAGACTGGCATCTCGCTTGCCACTGGGGCCCGTGCCAACGGTCGCTTGCTCGCGCAGACTGCCGTTACACTCGCTGGCGTCACGGTGGTCGTACAGTAAATGCCGATGGTACGTAGCAGCGGACCGCATGCCGTTGACATCAACTTCATAGATGTCGGAGCCGGCCAGCCCGTGGTGTTAATCCACGGCTGGCCGCTCAGCCATCGCATGTGGGAGAGTCAGGTCAACGCGCTGACGGAGAACGGATTTCGTTGCATTGCGTACGATCGGCGCGGCTTCGGTGATTCGGGCCACGATGGGTTCGAGTATGACTACGATGTGTTCGCCGAAGATTTGCAAGCGTTGATGGTGCATCTCGATTTGCGCGACGCGGTGCTCGTTGGATTTTCGATGGGCGGCGGCGAAGTGGCTCGGTATTTGGCGCGGTACGGGAATGAGCGTGTGGCGTCGGCAGTGTTCTTGGGTGCCGTGACACCGTTTCTGCTCCGCGGGCCGGACAATCCGGCGGGCGTGGACGGCAAAATCTTCGACGAAATGCTGGCGGCGGTGAAGACGGATCGCATCGCGTTTTTGCAGCGTTTCTTTATCGACTTTTACAACGCCGTGCCAGGCAACACCCGCGTTGCGCAGGATCTCGTGGCGTACAGTAAGGCGATTGCGTGGATGGCGTCGCCAATGGCCACCCAAAAGAGCATTGTCGCGTTTGGCACCACGGACTTTCGCGCCGATCTCGCGACGATTACGGTGCCAACGCTTATCGTGCACGGCGGCGCGGACCGCATTGTGCCGCTGGCGGCGTCTGCGCCGCTCACCCATGCGCTCATCCGTGACAGTCGCTTGGAGATCATTCGTGGCGCGCCGCACGGGTTCGCGGTCACGCATGCGGCAGAGTTGAACGCCATTCTCCTTGATTTCCTGCAGCACACGGCACTACCGGTGGGCGCCCGCGACTAGGCCGGGCGTGGTTGCCGTGGGCGCAGCGAGGCGGTAACGTCT
>JAYUWY010000228.1:0-1773 GCA_043753285.1 Gemmatimonas sp.
ACGCGGTGCAACACCCTCTTGGCCCGTGAGATACTCAGACCACGGTTCAATCTCAGATGCATAGAGTGCGTCGCCAGCGGGACGCACTTGGAAGATCACAGCGTTGAGCCCGCTCGAACGCGCACGGTCGAGCAGTGCGATGAGTTCGGCGCGCGCCGAATCAGGCGGCAAGCCCGGACGCGAGGGCCAATCGATATTGCCTACGGCCGCAATCCACAGACCGCGAAACTCGCGAGAGACTGGCGGCGGTGCGCAGGATGCGTCTTCGCCTTCACAGGGATCCTGCGCCAACGCGTTCCGCACTGAAACAGTGCAGAGCAACAGGGCAGCAAGAAGTGTGAAGCGACGGTTCATTGCACCACGTAGGTCAGGTTACCACTGGGATGAGTCGAGCAAACGCCGCCGTACGTGCCGGGATACGTGATGGTGAAATCACGCGTCTCGCCCGCGTCGGCGCCAAACAACGCGAGTTGGTGACGCACGGAGTCGCTGTTTACGACGCGGACGACAGTGCTCCGTCCACGCGCCTTGATGAAGAGCGTCTCAGGTAGCACTACCCCGCGTACGGTGGCAGTTCCTCCGGGGGCAATACGAATCGTCACCGCCGGGCGCGGCCACGTCCACCAGCTGAGCGCCGCTACGCCTAGGACGACTAGCCCCACCGCGAAGCTACGGCTGGCGGACATTGGCCTGAACGTTGAGCGTGACGCCGGAAACAAACCGCAGCGAGATGGTGATGGAATCACCCGCGGCAAGCGGACGGCGCAGTCCGGTGAGCATCACGTGCGCGCCCAATGGGCGAAAGCTCACACTGTCGTCGGCCGGCACGGGCAGCGACGTCACGGGCGTCATGTGCATCATCCGATTGTGCTGCGTGGAGATGTGCATGTCCGCATGCTCCGCGATGGTGCTCGACACGCCGACGAGCGTATCGGGAACGGTGCTCGCATTGCCGAGCGTGAAGTACACGGCGGTGGTGGCTCCGCTGTCGGCCACACGCGCCCACGCTTCGCGCGTTTGGAGCGCGCTGTTGGCAGCGACGGTCGCGTCCTTGGGCGCGCAGGCCGCGCCCACAATGGCAGCAACTAGAAGACTAGAGCAGCTTGCGAAGATCCTTCGCGAGTTCATCACCACTAACTCCGGGTTCGAAGAGCACGCGGAGTCGGCCTTGCCGGTCCACGACGAAAGTGTGTGCGGGGTGCGCCACAGTGTACGGACCGTCGCGCGGATCGCCCTCGGGGTACGCCGCGATGCTCCAACGCTTCTTGAGCGCTTCCAACTCATCGGTGGTGCCAGTGACCCCAATGAACGATGCGTTGAACTGTTTTGCGTATTGCTGGGAAATCGCAGGGGTGTCGCGGTCGGGATCCATGCTCACGAACACGAACTTCACATTCGTGGTGTCGGCGCCGAGTGCGCGACGTGCGCGTGCCCAATCGCCCAGTGTGGTGGGGCAGACGTCGGGGCAGTGCGTGTAGCCGAAGTAGAGCAACACGACATTGCCCTTCTGGGCGGCGAGATCAAATCGCACACTGTCTGCCGTCGTGAACGCGAGTGCTGGCGCGGGCTCGGCGTCTTCGAGCACAACACCGCGCTCAAGTTGTCCCGAGCACGCAGTGAGCGTGAAAAGTCCCATCGCGAGGAGCATTGAGCGCATCACGGAATTTAGCCTCGCGGCGGCCACGGAACGAAGGCGCTGACTTCGCGCTGATATTTGCGATACGCCTCGCCACGTGACTGCACGGCGTGCGCTTCGGTGGCGGCGATTCCTGT
>JAYUWY010000229.1:0-3592 GCA_043753285.1 Gemmatimonas sp.
CATCACCTCGCCTTCTCCACGCCCACGTACGACACGCTGCTGATGTGGAAGCGTCGCCTCCAAGACTTGGGACTCGCAGTCTCGGGCCCCATGCCGCGCGGCTACTTCAACTCGCTCTACTTCCGCGATCCCGACGGCCAAGTCCTCGAGATCGCGACCGCCGGCCCGGGATACGCCATTGATGAACCCATCGATCAGCTGGGTCAAAACATGCTCGGGCAGCAGCCACATCAACTCCCCGGTACGCGCGACGAAGCAGCCATCGCACGCACCACGCATCCCGAACCCGTTCCCGTCATCACGCCGGATATGGCCCTCACCGGCCTGCATCACATCACCGGAATGACCGACGACATCTCACGCGCCAGCGATTTCTACGAAGCCGCACTCGGCATCAAGCTGATTAAGAAGACGATCAATCAAGATGACCCCGACACGCCGCACTGGTTCTGGGCCAACTACGACGGCACACGCGTGCTGCCGGGCAGTTCGTGGACGCTGTTTGGATGGAATCCCCGCGCACCACACGCACGCAATGGAGTTGGACAAACGCATCACGTCGCATTCCGCACCAAAAACGACGACGAGCAACTCGCTTGGCGCGATCATCTCCTCACACTCGGGCTCGATGTCTCGCCCGTGATGGATAGGAAGTACTTCAAGTCGATCTACTTCTCGGCACCAGATGGACAGCTACTCGAAATCGCCACCGATGGACCCGGTTTTCTATCTCAAGTCTCAAGTCTCCCCTCTCACGTCTAAAACACAGGAACTCAAAATGCTCTGGAATCTTGATCCAACTCATGCCAACGTTGACTTCTCCGTCAAGCACCTGGCCATCTCCACCGTCCGCGGCTCGTTCCGAGTCTTCGCTGCATCCGGCGAAGCCGACGCCACTGGATTGCCCACGAAGCTCTCGATGGACATCGACGCAACCTCCATCACCACCAACAACGATCAGCGCGATGGGCACCTGCGCTCGGGCGACTTCTTTGACGTCGAGAAGTTTCCCAAGCTGACCTTCACCTCCACGAAGATTTCGGGCACGCCCGCCGAGCTCACCGTGGTGGGCGATCTCTCCATCCGCGGCGTGACCAAGTCCGTCACGCTCACCGGCAGCCTCAGCTCGCCCATCAAGGATCCGTACGGCAATCAGCGCCGCTCGCTCGCCATCAACGGCAAGCTCAAGCGTTCGGAGTTCGGCCTCACCTGGAACCAGGCGCTCGAGATGGGCGGCGTGCTGGTCTCCGACGAAGTGAAGCTGGAGATCGAAGCGCAGGCAGTGGCCGTGGTTGAAGTAGCGGCCTAGGTCCGGTTGCATCGTGAACGTCCTGAGGGCCACTTCGCCGCGCGAAGTGGCCCTCAGTTCGTGTGTTCCTGATGTCGGAAGCAACGATGCGATGGAGCGCGGGAACGCAGTGCGACACATCCTCTGGCAAGCCCCGAGGACTCCTTGCACAAATATATCGAATCAAGTATAATTGTATCAGGGAAGCCACTCGTTTTCGTAGGCTCTGCGCTTCGAGATATTGAGCGGCTGCCTGAAGTTGCACGCATTCGCATCGCCGCCGAGTTCGATCGTCTGCGATTGGGAAATGATCCGCTTCACTGGAAGCCGATGAGCTCAGTTGGTCCGGGTGTCCGCGAGATTCGAGTTAGCGTCGGTCGTGCCTTTCGTGCGATCTACGTCGCGTCGCTCCCCAAGGCTGTCTTCGTACTTCACGTTTTTGAGAAGAAGTCGCAGCAGACGACGCGGCGCGACATTGAACTTGCCCGAGTGCGTTTCAATCGCGTGCGAACGGCACAGGAGCTACGATGAAGAAAGTTCGAGAGTTCACGTACTTCAAAGATGCTTGGGAGGCTCTTGGCCTGCCCGCGGAAGCGGCGGAGAACCTCCGTATTCGAAGTCACGCGATGATTCATTTGCGCGAGATTGTCAAGAAGCGCCGCCTCAAGCAGGCGAGCGCTGCAAAACTTCTCGGCGTTTCGCAGCCTCGCATCAGCGATCTGATGCGCGGACATATCGAGAAGTTCAGCATTGATGCGCTCATTGAAATGCTCTCGCGTGCGGGCTACCGGGTACACCTCTCGCTGGAGCGCGCCGCCTGAACCAGTGCAGGCCTGAGTTCGGGCGCACCTAACGTCCCAAGCCCCTGCGCGTAACCTTCGCGAGCCCTCCCTTCCTTATTAGGAGAGATCGCGACGCGACCGCCGTGGCCACTGGCCGCGCACGTAGCGTCACAGCCGCAATCGTCAGTAATGCGAACTTAAATTCGCTATTGACAATGTGAATTTAAAATCACATTCTAGAATGTGATTCTAAACTCAAATCAAAAACTGCGATGCGACTCCAGACACGACGAGACATCGGCCTACTCATTCGTGTCCGGCGCCAGAGAAAAGGCTGGACCCAAGAGCAGTTCGCCACAATGCTCGGGAAAACTCGGCGCTGGATGATGCAGGTCGAGCTTGCACAGACGAATCCAGACATCTCCGGCGTGCTTCGTGCGTTCCGCTTCCTCGATATCGCATTCGTTGCGGAAGACGTGCCCGCGAGTGAACCGGATGAACTGCTCGACGAGGTGTTGAGTCGAACAACGCGAGGTAAGCAGAAATGACAGACACCGCGGTACTCAGCGTCATTCTGCACGGTCGCAGCATCGCAGAGATTGTGCAGCTAGCAAACAAACGCCACGAACTTCGATACCACTCGGATTGGCGTAGCGACCCGCGTGCGCATCCGCTGTCCCTCTCGATGCCGTTGTCGCAGGAGCAGCACGGCGAGCGAACCCTATTTCCATTCCTCTGGGGCCTGCTCCCAGACAGCGCACAAACACTCCGCCACTTTGCACGCACCTACGGCGTGTCGGAGCGGAATCCCATCGGGCTGCTGAAACACCTGGGGGAAGACTGCGCGGGCGCCGCACAGTTCGTAGTACCTGAGCACGTCGATGAACTCACGGGGTTGGCGAACAACATTGACGCCGAGTGGATTGACGAGCGCGAAGTTGCAGCGAAGCTGCGAATCGCGATGCAAACTGGTATGCCCGCGCTCACTCCCCAGACGTTCGGTCGTTTCAGTCTCGCGGGAGCGCAACCAAAAATCGCGCTGCTCCGTCACGAAGGGCGCTGGGGGATTCCCAAGGGACGCACACCCACCACGCACATCCTGAAGCCGCCTTCGCCGAGCTTTCCAGGATTCGCAGAAAACGAGCACCTGTGCCTACAGCTCGCTCAGGCGCTTGGACTCCGCGCCGCGAACACAACGGTCACACGATTTGACGATCAACTCGCAGTTGTCGTGGAGCGTTTTGATCGCGCCTTGAGCAACGGCGCCTATAGCCGACTGCATCAAGAGGATGTCTGCCAAGCCTTCGGCGTCTCGCCAGACAAGAAGTACGAGGCCGATGGCGGTCCGGGATTACTCGCCATCTTCCGTTTCATCGACGAGTCATCGGTGGACCCGCAAGGCGACCGCCTGCAGTTTCTCGATGCCGCAATCCTTAACTGGGTTCTGGCCGCGACGGATGCGCACGCCAAGAACTTTTCCTTCCTTCACGACACAGGGAGCAGAGTTCGGCTCGCGCCGTTC
>JAYUWY010000230.1:0-1768 GCA_043753285.1 Gemmatimonas sp.
GAGAACCGTATGACTCACTCGATTGCCCCCTTAGAGCAGGACCTGCGTGACCAACGTGTGAATGTCGAGGAGAACGACGACGTCGTTCTCCAGATGCCCCAGCCCACGAATCAACGCGTCGCGCGCGCCACCGTGTGCTTCCACGTGCTCCTCCGTAATGCCCTGCACGTCCATCACCTCGTCCACCGCTACTCCCACGACGCGTGTGCCGTGCGTCGCGAGAATGATCGAGCCATCCCGCACCGGATCACGCGTCGGATCGAGACGCGTCCCCAGGTCCAGCACCGTGACGATCGTGCCGCGCAGATTGATCAGTCCCTGTACAAACGGCGGCGCGCCAGGCAGTCGTGTGGCGCGCCGGTAGGGAATGATCTCGCGGACCGCATCGATGTCGCAGCCGTAGACCTTCCCCGCCACGCGGAAGAGAAGGGTACGCGCCGTCGTCAGCGATTCAGTCGTCTCGGAAGAAGCCAAAATACTCCAGCGGGTCTGTATCAGCAAACGAAGTATCGGCACCTGCAGCACTTACAAGCGCATTCACAAGTTCGGACGGTAGTGCCGAACGCAACTCCACCGGTTCCCCCGTTGCCGGGTGACGGAAGCGAAGCCACGCCGCGTGCAAAAAATGGCGCTTCGATGGCAGTGGAACGACTCGGCGTCCGCCGCCACCTCCGTAAGTGTCGTCCCCTACCACCGGATGTCCCAGCGATGAGAGATGCACCCTGATCTGATGCGTTCGCCCCGTGTGCAGATGCGCTCGCAACAGATCCACCGAATCGAAACGAGCGAGCCGCACGAAGTCTGTCCGTGCCACCCGTCCCGTACTGACGACTGCCATACGCTTTCGGTCTCGCGGGTCCCGGGCGATCGGTTTGTCCACCGTGATGCGATCGCCGTCCAGATGTCCCCACGACAGCGCGGCGTACCGGCGCACGATCTCGCGGCGAGCCATCGCTGCACCCAGCAATCTGTGGGCGCGATCCGTCTTGGCGACGAGCAGCAAGCCAGAGGTTTCCTTGTCGAGCCGGTGGACGATTCCCTCTCGCTCCTCGCCCCCGAGATCCGACAACGGGCCCCCTCGACCCTTGAGCGCATTCACCAGCGTGCCGGTCCAGTTGCCCGGGGCCGGATGCACCACCATCCCGGCCGGCTTGTCGATGACGAGGACCTCATCGTCCTCGAAGGCCACGTTCAGGGGAATCGCTTCGCCCGTCACACCCCGAGCAGGCGAGGGAGGAATCTCCACCGTGATCCGCTCGCCCGCGGCGGGCCGATAGCTGGACCGTTCGGCGCGACCCTCGACTCGCACGTGCCCGTTGGCGATGAGGGTCGCCGTCTGATTGCGCGAAAGATCGAGGGCCGCAGCGAGAAATAGGTCGAGTCGCTGGGCCTCGGACGCAGCAACGAGCTCATGTCTGGCGCCAGCCTTGCCAGCGCCGGCGTCGCTCACGTCTCTGGTCCTCGCGCTCCCGACTGAGCAACTCGTTCCGTGTCCCCCGACGTGGAGCGGACTCCCGTCAGGTCCCGCGCCTCTCGTTCCTCGCGTTCCTCGCGTTCCTCTCGTTCCTCGCGTGACAGCGACCAGGCGAGCGTCAGCGCGCCGGCCGTCACCGCGGTGTCGGCGATATTAAACGTCCAGAACCGCCAGGCGGGCAGTCCGATATCAATGAAGTCCACGACCCCCAACGGCGAGCGAAATCGATCGACAAGGTTTCCGGCAGCCCCACCCCAGGCGAGCCCGAGCGCCAGTATGCGCATCCGATCGCCG
>JAYUWY010000231.1:0-7189 GCA_043753285.1 Gemmatimonas sp.
TGCATTCCGCACCGATGAGGCGTTGTACCTCTCCAGTTCCACGAATCATGCGTAGCACGTACACGGCCACCCCGTCCGACATTGAATCCAAGTGGTTCATTGTTGACGCCGAGGGAATGGTCCTCGGTCGCCTCGCGACTGAAATCGCCCGGATCATCCGCGGCAAGCACAAAGCGATGTTCACCCCGCATATGGACACGGGCGACAACGTCATCGTCATCAACGCCGCGAAAGTGCGCGTGACCGGCCGCAAGGCGGAACAGAAGAACTACTTCCGTCACACGGGCTATATGGGCCACGAGCTCTACACGCCGTTCGCGACGATGCTCGCCAAGCACCCGGAGCGCATCATCGAGAAGGCTGTATTCGGCATGCTGCCGAAGACTGCCCTCGGCCGTCAGAAGCTCCGCCTCAAGCTCCGCGTTTACGCGGATGCAAGGCACCCGCACGCTGCCCAGCAGCCCGAGACGATCACCTTCCCGAAGGCTGAGGCGAAGTAACCAATGGCGACGACCAATACGACGCACACCATCGGCCGCCGCAAGGAAGCCACCTGCCGCGTGTACCTGACCCCAGGCACCGGTAAGTGGGAACTCAACGGCCGCACGCTCGGCGATTACTTCCCGCGCCCGGCGCTCGTGAGCTCCATCCAGCAGCCGTTCTCTGTGACCGACACGCTCGGCTCGTATGACGTGCAGGCGAATCTCACCGGTGGTGGCCAGACGGGCCAGGCCGGCGCGCTCCGCCTCGCGATCTCGCGTGCCCTCGTGAAGATCAACGAAGACTATCGCCCCAAGCTCCGTGGCCTCGGACTCCTCACGCGTGATGCTCGCGCGGTGGAGCGTAAGAAGCCGGGTCAGCCGAAGGCGCGTAAGAAGTTCCAGTTCAGCAAGCGCTAGTAGAGACGTGAGACTTGAGACGGGGGGACGTGAGAAACCCCTCTCAAGTCTCACCTCTCAAGTCTCACCTCTCAAGTCTCACCTCTCAAGTCTCACGTCCCAGCAGTAAAACTCACAGCCAAGCCGAGCTGTCCCTGGGTGCCTCACCATCGTGGCGAGGTCAGGAGATGGCGACGACGCGCGGCAACGTTTCCAACCACACGAGATTCAAAAAATGTCTAGCCCCACAGTCGAAGAACTCCTCAAGGCCGGTGTCCACTTCGGACACCAGACCCGTCGTTGGAATCCGAAGATGCGCCGCTTCATTTTTGCGGAGCGCAACGGCATCCACATCATTGACCTCCAGAAGACGGTCACCCAGCTCGAGAAGGCCAAGGAATTGGCCCGCGAAGTCGTCATGCGCGGCGAGCAGGTCCTCTTCGTGTGCACCAAGCAGCAGCTCTCCGCCATCGTCTCTGAGCAGGCAGAACGCTCGGGCTCGATGTTCGTGACTGAGCGCTGGCTCGGCGGCTTGCTCACCAACTTCTCGACCGTCAAGAAGCAGCTCCGCAAGCTCAAGGACCTCGAGGCGGGGTCGGTTGAGGGCGGTACCTTCGAGAACTACACGAAGAAGGAACAGCTGATGATGGCGCGTCAGCGCGACAAGCTCGCCAAGAACTTGTCGGGTATTAAGACGCTCGGCCGTCTGCCTGGCCTGATGTTCGTCGTTGATGCCAAGAAGGAGCGCATCGCGGTGGACGAAGCCAACAAGCTCGGCATCCCGATCATCGCCATCTGCGACACCAACTCGGATCCGGATCTCATCACGGTGCCGATCGCTGGCAACGACGACGCGATTCGCTCGGTGGAGTTGATCACGGGCGCCGTTTGCGAGGCGATCTCTGCGGCCCGCCGCGAAGCCCCGACCCGTCCGGAAGCCGAAGAGTCTGGCGAAGCCACCACGTGGTCGTCGGAGCGCGGCACCGAGAAGGAGCGCAAGAACGATCGCGGTGACCGCGGTGGTCGTGGCGGCGAGAGCGGCGGCCGTCCGCGCCGTCGTCGCGCCAAGCCGGAAGCCATCGCTGCTCGCTTGAAGGGCGCCGAAGGCGGCGAAGCTGCCGAAGCTGCCGAAGCTGGGGACGACGCAGCCGAGTAATCGCGCTGACCTCGCGAGTTCGTTGGTCAGACCTCGCGTTACGATGTACCTTTCGGTCGCCGCCGGTGGAGTAGCTCAATGCTCCCTGGCGGCGACTTTACACCTGCCGATTTTCTACCTGAGATTGATATGTCTGCCACGCAGATTTCCGCAAAAGATGTAGGCGAACTCCGCGCCCGTACCGGCGCCGGAATGATGGATTGCAAGAAGGCCCTCGAAGAAGCCAACGGTGACATGAACCTCGCCGTCGACATCCTCCGCAAGAAGGGCATCGCCAAGGCCGACAAGCGCGCAGACCGCGCGGCGTCCGAAGGCCAGATTGTCATCGTTAGCAGCGCCGACAACTCGGTGGCCGCGATGATTGAACTCAACTGCGAAACCGACTTCGTCGGCCGCAACGACGAGTTCGTCGCGCTCTCCAAGAAGGTCGCCGAACACCTCGCACAGGACGCGTCGATTGACGGCCTCGTTGCCGTTGGTGCTGACGGTGCGTACCTGAGCACGCCGTGGTCATTCGACAAGTCGCAGACGGTGGGCGACATCGTGAAGGCCGCATCCGCGAAGACGGGCGAAAAGGTTGAGCTCCGTCGCATCGCACGCATCCAGACCGCTGGCACGGCAGGCAGCTACTTGCACTTCAACGGCAAGGCCGGCGTCATCGTCGAAATTGTTGGTGGCAAGGGCGAGCAGGCGAGCGAGCTGGGCAAGCACGTTGCTGAGCACGTGGCCGCTGGCGTACCAGTTGTCGCTGTGGCCGTGGACAAGGACGGCGTGTCGCAGGAGTTTCTCGCCAAGGAGCGCGAGATCTTCGTGGCGCAGGCTATGGAGTCCGGCAAGCCGCAGGCGATTGCTGAGAAGATGGTTGAAGGCCGTATCGCCAAGATGCTCGGCGAAGTCACGCTCGTGGGCCAGCCCTGGGTGCGCGACGACAAGCAGACCATCGGCGACTTGGTGGCAGCCACGGCGAAGGCCGCTGGTCAGCCGCTCGCCGTGAAGCGCTTTGTGCGCTTCAAGATGGGCGAGAGCTGAGTCCGGGACGGCAATGGCGCTCAAGTATCCGCGAGTCCTACTGAAGCTCTCTGGCGAAGCCCTCGCCGGAGACAAGGGATTTGGATTTGACTTCGACACCATCCGCGAGTTTGCGCGACAGGTGAAGTCGATCAGCGAAGACGGAGCGCAGATTGGTATGGTGATCGGCGGCGGCAACATCGTCCGCGGATCGCAGATTTCGAAGATGGGAATGGACCGCGTCTCCGCCGATTACATGGGGATGCTGGGGACCGTGATCAATGCCCTCGCGTTTCAGGATGTACTGGAACGCGAAGGGCTCGACACCCGCGTCATGACGGCGATTCGCATGGAAGAAATCGCTGAGCCATATATTCGCCGCCGCGCCATTCGTCATTTGGAGAAAGGCCGCGCGGTGATTTTTGCAGCGGGCACCGGCAATCCGTATTTCTCCACCGATACCGCGGCCGTGCTGCGCGGTATCCAGATGAAAGCCGACATCATCATCAAGGCGACGAGCGTTGATGGGGTGTATAACGCAGATCCCAAGACGGACGCGACGGCTCAGAAGTACGACACGATTTCTTTCTCGGACGTCGTGAGCAAGGAGTTGAAGGTGATGGATCACACAGCCATCACGCTGTGCAAGGAAAACAAACTCCCGCTCATCGTTCTCAACATCCACACCAAGGGTATCGTCGCGGCAGCGTTGCGCGGTGAGCCTGTGGGGACACTCGTTCAATGATTGCGAACATTCTGAAGGACTGCAAAGTCGCGATGGAAAAGGCCGTCGAGGCCGCGAAGCGCGAGTTCTCGTCGGTGCGCTCGGGTAAGGCGTCGCCGGCGATGCTCGACAGCGTGCGCGTCGAGATGTACGGCCAGATGATGGCGATGAATCAGTGCGCGAATGTGTCCGCGCCTGAAGCGCGCCTCCTGCTCGTGACGCCGTTCGACAAGGGCCAGGTGAAGGCCATTGAGAAGGCGATCCGCGAGTCTGGGCTCGGCCTCGATCCCGCAGTGCAGGGCGCCGTGATTCGCGTGCCGCTGCCGGCGATGAACGAGCAGCGCCGCAAGGAACTCGCCAAGCAACTTCATGGATTCGCCGAAGACGGCCGTATCGCGGTGCGTCACGCGCGTACGAATGCGCGCGATCTGCTGAAGAAGCTCAGCGGCGTTTCAGAAGACGACGTGAAGCACGCGGAAAAGGATTTGCAGAAGCTGCACGACGAGGAAATTGCGAAGATCGATTCGCTGATGAAGACGAAGGAAGCCGAGATTATGGAAGTCTGAGCTCCGCTCAGCTTCCCATCTAATGAGCGCCGCGCCAGAGCTACTCTCGAAGATCCGCCTTCACGGCGTCGTTCCGCGCCACGTGGCCATCATCATGGATGGCAATGGCCGTTGGGCGCGCGAGCGGCTGTTGCCGCGCCCCATTGGGCATCGCAATGGAATGAAGGCGGTGCGCGAAGTGGTGGAAGGTGCGCTGGAGGTTGGGCTCGAGGCGCTCTCGTTGTTTGCGTTCTCACAGGAGAACTGGCAGCGCCCGCCGGTGGAGATCACCGCGCTGATGTCGCTGCTTGAGGAGTACATCCAGAAAGAAGCCGACGAGTTGGATCGGCAGGGTGTGCGCGTCAAAGTGCTCGGCGAAATTGAGCGCCTCACCCCGCCGGCGCGTGCCGCCGTGGACCGCGTGGTGTCACAGACCGCGGCCAACACAAAGCTCACGCTGAATTTGTTTATCTCGTACGGCTCGCGCGCAGAGATGGCGCGTGCCGCACGTTTGATTGCTGAGGACGTTGCTGCAGGACGCTTGAAGGCGGAGGACGTGGATGACGCTGCGTTTGCCGCGCGCCTCTACACGGCCGGATGCCCTGATCCCGACTTGTTGATTCGTACGTCGGGTGAACAGCGCATTAGCAACTTCTTGTTGTGGCAGGTGGCGTACGCCGAACTGCTGATCTCCCCCGTACTGTGGCCCGACTGGTCACGCGCGAATTTGTACGAGGCCATTCTCGACTTTCAACAACGCGACCGCCGGTTCGGAAAGGTTGCGGTCTGAGGCCCGCGTGAGCGAGATCACCAAGCGTGTTCTGTTTGCGGTGGCGGCCATTCCTGTGGTCGCCCTCTGCGTCGTGTACGGTGACGCGCCACTCGCAATTCTGCTTTCCATTGCGTCGGCATTGGCCGCGTGGGAGTACGTGCGTCTCGCGGAAGCCGCAGGCGCGAAGCCGCTCGGCGCTTTCACGATTGTGCTCTCGGCGATGGTGCCGCTTGCACTGCACGCGCTAAAGCTTGGGTTCGCGATTCCTGGCATTGCGTGGATTGCGATGCTCGTGCCCGTGTTACTCGCCGCGGCGTTGTGGATGCGCGGCAGTGAAGGGCGTCCGATTGAAGCCACTGCGACCACGCTGTTTGGTGTGTGGTACACGGGAGGCATGCTCGCGTTTGCTTACGCGCTCAGGTATCACCGCTTCGCGATTGGTGCGATTGCTGGCTCGCTGCTCGTGGCGCTGCCGCTCGTGCTCACATGGCTCAATGATTCGGGCGCGTTTTACTTCGGCAAGAAGTTTGGCAAGCAGAAGCTGATGCCGAGCGTGAGCCCGGGTAAGACGTGGGCGGGCGCGTATGGCGCGTTGGGCTCGACGATTGTGACGACGTGGGTGCTCTCAGAGTTCGTGCTCAAGCCGTATGCTGGGCTCAGCTTCACGATTGTTGGTGCAATTATTTTCGGCGCCGCAATCTCCATCGCCGCGCAGGTGGGTGATCTCGTGGAATCGATGCTCAAGCGCGAGGCCGGCGTGAAGGACAGCTCGACGATGATTCCTGGGCACGGTGGCGTGCTGGACCGTGTGGACTCGCTGCTGTTCACGATTCCCATCGCGTACGTGTTGCTCGAGCAACTGCTCGTGGTCGGCGCGTGAGTGCAGTGAGGATCGCGCTACTCGGCGCGACCGGAAGCATCGGGGAGACGGCGCAGCGTGTGGTCGCGCGCCATCCTGATCGCTTTCGCTTTACGGCAATGACGGCGCACGGTAATCTCGCGGCGCTTACGTCAGCGGCCGCGCAGTGGAAGCCGGCGTATGTGGGCCTCGTGAAGCCGTCGGCTGATGCGCCAGCTGAGTGGGGCCGTGGTGCGGAATGTTTGGTTGAGGCCGCGCAGCGCGATGATGTGGACGTTGTGCTCAATGCCGTTGTTGGTGCCGCAGGACTCGATGCCACACTCGCTGCACTCGAAGCGGGCAAGCGCGTCGCACTCGCGAACAAAGAGACGCTCGTGATTGGCGGCGCGCTCGTGCAGCGCGCCGCCAAGGCGCACGGTGGCTCCGTGATTCCTGTGGACTCCGAGCATTCGGCGTTGTTGCAGTGCTTAGCCGGACGCATTGGCACGAGTGGCGACGGTTTGCTGCCGGTGCAGGGTGTGAAGCGCTTTGTGATTACTGCCAGCGGCGGTCCATTTCGCAGTTGGGACAATGAGCGTATTCGCGGCGCACAGTTGAGCGACGCGCTCAATCATCCCACGTGGGCGATGGGCAAAAAGATCACGATTGATAGCGCCTCGCTCGCCAACAAAGCACTCGAAGTGATTGAAGCGCACGTGTTGTTTGGCGTGCCGTACGACAAGATTGAAGTGGTGGTGCATCCGCAGAGCATCGTTCACTCGATGGTTGAGTTTGAGGACGGGAGCATTCTCGCGCAGATGGGCGTTCCTTCAATGGAGCTACCCGTGTTGTACGCGCTCACGTATCCCGAACGGCTCGCTGATGATGGGGTACCACGCTTTGATCCAATCAAACATTCGCCACTGACGTTTGAGGCGGTGCGCCAGGATGCCTTCCCGACGTTGGGATTGGGCATCGCCGCAGGAAAGTCTGGCGGGGCCGCACCCGCTGTGTTCAATGCGGCCAACGAGGCGGCGGTGTCGCGCGTCCTCAGTGGGTCGTTAGAGTTTGCACGAATTCCGCAGGCCATTGAGATGGCACTTACTCAGCTCAGTGATTTGCGTGGTGATGACCGATCTTCGTTGCTCGCTGCGGATTCTGCGGCGCGCCGTCTTGTGCAGGAGATGCGCTAATGCTGAGTTGGCTTGCCCCGCTACTGGTTCTCGGTCTCGTGATCTTTGTGCACGAGCTCGGCCATTTCCTCGCTG
>JAYUWY010000232.1:0-7178 GCA_043753285.1 Gemmatimonas sp.
CCGAGCGCATCGCCGATCTCGCGCATCGCGTCTTCGCTGATCCAGCCGCGGTCCTGCTGAATCATCCAAAGCGCGGGCAGCAACGTGGCGCGCTTGTCCGGATAGCGCGTCATGAGATCGTCGAGTTCTTTCTTGCGCGCCGATCCCGCCGTGAAGACGGGCACATACGGTGCGTGGTCGTGATGACCGTGGGGGGCGGCGCTAGGCGCCGAAGGTCCGTGGCTCACCGGTCAATCTCTCCCATCACGATGTCAATCGAGGCGTTGATTGCGATGACGTCTGAGAGCAAGTGGCCCTCGACCATCTTCGGAATCGCCGAAAGGTTTACAAAGCTTGGCGGCCGGATGCGCCAACGCACCGGCTTCGCTGTGCCGTCTGATACGAAGTAGTAGCCCTTCTCGCCCTTGGGGCTTTCGATCGGCACATAGACTTCGCCAATCGGCGGCCGCGGGCCTTCCATCACAAGCTTGAAGTGATGAATCATGCTTTCCATCTCGCTCGTTGCTTTGTGCTTGGGCGGCAGAATCACGCGCGGGTCGTCCACGTCCACCGGACCATCGGGCAAACGCTTGAGCGCCTGCGCGAGAATGCGCACCGACTGTCGCAGTTCTTCCTGACGCACGAGGAAGCGGTCGTACACGTCGCCGTTCGTTCCCACCGGCACGTCAAAGTCGTAGGTCTCGTAGTCGAGGTACGGCACATCCTTACGGACGTCGTACGCAACGCCGGATGCACGAAGCATTGGACCCGTGAGGCCGTAGTTCAGCGCCTCTTGTGGAGTCATAACTCCGATGCCTACGGTGCGACCAACCCAGATCGCGTTCTTGTTGAGCATGCGCTCGACTTGGTCGAGCGTCTTGGGGAACGTGTCGATGAAGTGCTGGAGCTGATCCGTCCAACCGTCCGGCACGTCCGCGATCATACCGCCCACGCGCGTGCCGCTCGTTGTGAGGCGGGCACCCGTCCAACGCTCGAGCAGATTGTACACGTTCTCGCGCTCCTGGAAGCTCCACAGGAACGGCGTGAATGCGCCGATGTCGATGCAGGTCGTGCCGAGCCACACCAAGTGCGAGATGATGCGAGACAATTCCATCGCAATCACGCGCAGCACCTTACAACGCTCAGTGATCTCAATGCCAAACAAGCGCTCCGCACCCAGCGCGAAGGCGACGTTGTTGCCCATCGAGTTCAAATAATCTTCGCGGTCCGTCCACGGAATGATCTGGTTGTACTGACGGTACTCGCCAATCTTCTCAAAGCCGCAGTGCAAGTAGCCGACGTGCGGAATGCAGCGCACAACGGTTTCACCGTCGAGCTCAAGCACGAGGCGCAACACGCCGTGCGTTGCCGGATGCTGCGGTCCGATGTTGATGAGCATGTGCTCACCTTCGAACTGCGGCTCCAGGGACGGATGCGGCGTGACGAGGCCTTCCGCACCGAGCGGAATGCGAATGGGCTTTCCATCGGGGCCGAGCCCCGTGGTCGAGAGCGCGACCTCAATGGTGCGCTTGTCGGTCATCGTTGCCATGTCGGCTATTCTCCTGTCTTCTCGCCGCCGCCGAGTCGCTTCCGCATCTCGCTGGGCAGATCTTCGAACGCATCAGCGATCGAGAGTTCTTCCATCGAGTAGCGCGCCTCGGGGTTGGCCGACAGTGCCTGTGTGAGCTGCTCCGAGCGCGAGAACCGGCCGCGCATCGGGAAATCCTTACGGAGTGGGAAGCCTTCCTTGTACGACTCCCACATCAGAATGCGACGCAAGTCGGGATGGTCGGTGAAGACGATGCCGAACATGTCGTAGCACTCGCGCTCCAGCCAATCGGCGGCCTTCCACACGCTCCACACGCTCGGCACTTCAAGCGCGCGGCCGTCCTTGGGCAACTCGACCTTGATGCGCAAAAAGCGGCGGTGTTTGAGCGAGCGCACGTGCCACACCACTTCAATGGGACGCACCGGATCGCGGTGCTCCACTGCCGTGATGTCCACGAGCATCTCGTAGCTCTCGGAGGCGTCGCTCTGCAGGAACGCCGCAATCTCCGCGATCTTCGTGCGCTCCACGGTGACGTTGGTGTCGCCCCAGATGACTTCGGCGCGACCAATGGCTGCACCAAAGCGCGCGCGCAGTGCATCCACCGAGGGGTTCATTGCGCCCCCGCGATGCAAAATGTTCTTCAGTGTTGCTGGCTTGTCGCCCGGCTGACCCGGATGGACAATCGCGAACGACGGCGTCGAGTGATTGGTGCTCACGGCGCCGACCGCGTCTGATGGACCGAGTTGCCAAACGGCTCAGAGAGCTCGTCAATGCGCGACGGCGGGATGTAGAGCTGCGATGTCGGGTCCACCGTCATCTCGGTGCGGATCGACTCATTGCTCATGCGCTCCTGCATCACCTTCTGCTGCAGCATCATGATGCCGTAGATCAAACCTTCGGGACGCGGCGGGCAACCGGGCACGTACACATCCACCGGAATGATGGTGTCGATGCCCTGCACCACAGCGTAGGAGTCAAACATGCCGCCGGTGGACGCGCAGGCGCCCATCGAGATCACCCACTTGGGCTGTGGCATCTGCTGATAGATGCGGCGCAACACCGGCGCGAGCTTAAAGGGCACGCGACCCGCGCAGATAAGCACGTCGCTCTGACGCGGTGAGAACGCCATACGCTCCATGCCGAAGCGCGCGAGGTCAAACTTGGACGCAGCAGACGCCATGAACTCGATGGCGCAGCACGCCGTACCAAACGGCATCGGCCACAGAGAGTTGGCGCGGCCCCAATTCACCAAGAAATCGAGACGCGTGGTAATCCAGCCTTCCTGCGTCTGCGGATTCCACGAGACGCCAGCGCCGGCTTCCGGCAGTGTGGTCAATCCCATTGCATTGCTCCCTTCTTCCACTCGTAAATGAAGCCGGCCACGAGCACGGTCATGAAGACCAACATCACGCCCAGGCCATAGAACGTCACTTGCTCAGGTGCGCACACGCCATTCACGAGCGGCACCTTGCAAGACAGCTGCTGGTAGTACGCGGCCCACGGTACCAGGAGCACCGTTTCCACGTCGAAGACGATGAACAACATCGCCACCATATAGAACTTGACCGAAAATCGCTCGCGCGCGTCGCCGAGGACTGGCATGCCCGATTCGTAGGGCTGCTGCTTCACCGGGGTCGGCCGGTGACGGGTCAAGAGATGAGAGGCGCCAAGAATTAGCACCGCGTTGGCGGCGACGAATCCGAGGAGCAAAAGGACCGGGAGGTACGTCCGTTCCATGGATCAGGATGGGGGGCGGGCGTGTTTCGTGAAATATTTCACGAGCGTAGAATCTTGGGTGGGAAGCTATCGGCGGTGAATGGCCATTGCAACTGCAACCACAAGTGTCCGTTGCACTTGGGTGACAAATCCCGAATCGTTTTGCGAGGATTCAAAACGCTGGGTTTTTGTGCGAACCCGCGGACTTTGTGCGGGTATGAGGCGAGTCACAACCACCAGAGGATTCAATGCGTCGCCTGTCGAACTCAGTTGTCCCTGCCCTTGTCGCTGTTTCTCTCGCATTTGTGCCAGCGGTAGCCGCGGCGCAGACGTGCTTGGGGAACGCCTCCTTCGCCACAAACCATCTGCAGATGTCGGGCGACATGACGTTTGGTGATGGCGCGGACGAGTTGGGGCTCTCGTTTGTGAGCGGGAGCAACACGGTCTTTGCCGGTCTTGGTATCGGATCCCTCACCTATGACGGCGGAGACGCGAGTCTCGTGTACCGCGGCGTGCTCGGCTACCAGGTGCCCGCCACGAATAGCGGATCGGTGCAGGTTTGCCCCACGGTGCGCGCCGGACTCGGATTTGGACCGGACAACTTCAACGGCACGGGCGGCAAGTTCTCGAGCCAGACCTACAGCCTCGGCTTGGCGGTGGGCGGCGTGTTGATGCGCGCCGAGCGTTTGACGCTCGTTCCGTCGGTGGCGCTGGGCATGCAGCACGAGCGCTTCAAGATTGATGGCGGACTCGCCCCCGATGCGGTCACCGACGAGTACGGCACCGCGACGTTCGCACTCGGCGTCGTGCTCAACGAATCGCTTTCCATTCGTCCGAGCTTCTTGATGCCAATCGGCGCGCGCTTCGACGAACCGATCCTCGGGATTTCTCTCTCGCTTAACTACGGCGGTCGGCGATAGTATATGGGAGTACCACTCCCTCCGAGCCACTAAATGCCGACGATTCCGACGCTCGCACAGCTGCATCCGCAGGTTGTTCACTTTGCAATTGCACTGCTGCTGCTGGGCGTGCTGTTTCGGCTCGTTTCGTTGACGGGACGGCTCAAGTTCACGAATCATGCGGCCGCGGTGCTGCTCATCTTCGGCACCCTCGCCACGTACGTGGCCGTGAAGTCTGGCGATGCCGCGCACGGACCCGTGGAGCGCATCCCTGGTGTGCGCGCGGCGGTGATTGAGCATGAAGAGTCTGCCGAGTACACGGAGAAGATTTTCATCGCGGTGTTGTTGTTTGAACTCGCGGCGCTCGGTATGGCCGCAGCTCCGCGCACGGCGAAGTTCGTGAAGTTTGCGCACCTCGCGTCGGCGGTTGTGGGTATCTGGGGCGCAACAACGCTGTATCGCACCGCAGAACTCGGTGGCGAGCTGGTCTTCAACTACGCGGGCGGACCTGGCCTGCGCAGCGGCGACGACGCGGACATCGCGCGCTTGCTGATGGCCGGGTTGCATGGTCAGGCGCAGGCCGATCGTCGCGCGAAGAATCTCGAAGGAGCAGCGCGTCTCGTTGATGAGATGGCGCTTCGTTTTCCGGACGATACCACGGTGAAGTTCCTGCACGTTGAGTCATTGCTGCGCGATCGCAATGATGCGGTAGCAGCGCAAAATGCACTGAACGCGATTTCGCTCGGCGCCGAGGATATGCGCAACGGACCACGCAAGGCGAATCTCGCGGCGGACATTTGGATGGCGATGTCGCAGCCGGATAGCGCGAAGGCCACGCTCGATGCCGCGATTGCAGCGTTCCCGCAGAACACGCGCCTCAAGGCGCGTCGCGATTCACTGCCCTGATGGTTTCGCGGTGACTGGACGACGCGCATAGCGCACGAGCAATTGCGGGTCGTCCAATTCGATTTCTGACGTTGTCACGTAGGCGAGGCCATCGAGCGTGAATGCGATGGCCTCGCCTTGACGTTCGGGGACATACGGCTGATTGCGCGGTGCGCGCCGGAGCGCGGCTACGACGGTTTCGCTGTCCGCACGCGTCCAGTAGAACACCTCGTCGTAGTTCTTAATGAGAATCTCCGAGCCGTCCGTGGAGATGTCGCCAGAGACCGCGAGACGAAACGGCAACGAGACGTCCGTGCGCTCAATGGTCGTGAGTGTACCCGCACGTTGCGGCGCCGCGTAGCGGTACACCTGCGAGTTCTCTTCGCGTTTGCTCACCACGAGCCAATCGCCGGTGCGGTGATCCACGAGCAATGTCTCGGCGTCGTGCGGTCCGTTGGGATACTGAAACGGATAGGTCGCGAGCAACGGCGTTTCCGTCAGCGCGAGGTCACGCGGCTCGAGCACCGCGTAGACGTACACCGTGTCGAACTCCGCACCGTTGTCGCCAAACTCGGCGATGAACAGCGTGTCGCCGCGACGCGAGATGTCTTCCCAGTCGCGATTATGTGCACCGTCCACGCGAACACGCGCGCGCTCCATGCCGACGGAATCCACGAGAATGATCTCGGGTTCTGCACCCGAGTCATTGTGCAACCAGAAGTGCCCCGGGTGCGTGAGCGACGCCACCATGCCAGAGACTTCGCGCATATCACCACCACGCAGCTGTCCGGCAATCACGCCATCGGAGAACACGGATGGCCCGCGTTCCACGGCGTTGCAGCCGATAAGCGCGAAGACTGCTGCGACAGCTGTGGAGGCGGCGCGCACTACGGGCGAGCTCCCGTGAGGAGTTCAGCCGGAATGGGATTCGCGGCGGACTCCGCTTCCCAGAAGATCGAGACCACGTACCAGCGCGTGCCGCTGAACCAGAGTTGGAAGGAGTTCACGCCACGCTGAAATGGCTGCGGGTCCTCCAGCGTGCGCTTCGAGTCGTAGGCGCTCATCAAGTGCACGACGTTGCCGTAGCGCTCCATTTTGCGGCCGAGTTCGCGCTCGTAGAAGCCGTTGGCCACGAGTCCGGGACCACCGTTGGTGATGTAGTCCTCCACCGACCAGTTGCGAAGAACGCCTGATCCATCAGGCCGGCGTCCTGTCGGGACGAGACGCGCGATGGGGGCCATCAGCGAACGGAAACGATCCCAATTGCGCGGCTGCCCCTTGGGGCCGGAAATCACGTCGTACACGGCCGCCATTATGGCGTCGATGCTCTCGACGTCCTTCGGATCTGCGACAGGAGCCGCAGTCGGTGCTGGTGCCGGTATGGCGAGCGTCTGCGCAGTGAGCGGCGCGGCGGAGACGAGTACGAGCAGTGCGAGGTTGCGAATCATCCGATGAATCTATGTGAGTTCAGTTGCAGCGAACGATCGCGGGTGTGCGGCCGTCCTCGTCCCAATCGGTGCGATGCCACCCGTACGCGTCCTGCGCTGAGAGCACGAGGTCCCACACGACGGGATTCCCCGTGGGCGCCATTCGCGTTTCGCCCTCGATGCGCGCGCGCACTGTGTGCGGAGCGTCCGTGACGATACCCGGCCCTACGCCAATTATATGATAGAGTGTCACCGACGCCTCTTCGTCGCCGCGCGCTTCGTAGGAGAGCGTAAAAGTCTTTCCATCGGGCGCGACGCGAATCGTATGGCGTCGGGGCCCGCACACCAGTGTGGAGGTTGACCAATCCCACTCGCCTTCGATGCTGCGCAGGATGTTCTCGCGCGTAGGCTCGGGCAGCTCGATGGGTGCCGTGGTGAGGGTGGGCACCACGTTCGCGTTGAACGTCGCCACGTAGCGCTTGATGGTATCCACGGCTGGATACGTCGAGCGCAACTTCACGCGCACGCCGGGCATATAGTAGAGCACAAAGTCGGAACGCTGGATGCGCCCCTCGCGCACGACGCGCAGTTCGATCTGATGCCCCAGCGTCCACCGCGCATCGGCCGGCCGCTCGATTGGCTCGGAGGACACGATACGAATGGAGTCCACGAGGCGCTCTTGAATCATTCGCGCAAAGGTGTTGGTGAAATCCTCGGTCTCGC
>JAYUWY010000233.1:0-3578 GCA_043753285.1 Gemmatimonas sp.
CCGCCGCAGTCCATGCCGTGGGACGACGCGGTCACGCTGGCGCTGACGTATGCCGGTATTCCGTACACGAACATCTGGGACGAGGACGTACTCTCCACGGACTTGTCGCAATTCGATTGGATTCACTTGCACCACGAAGACTTCACGGGCCAGCAGCACAAGCTGTACCTCGGATTTCGCGACGCGCCGTGGTTTCAGCAGGCTCGCGAGCGCGATTTGCAAATGGCGCGTCGCCATAACCTCGCTGACATCCCGACGCTGAAGAAGACGGTTGCGGATCGTCTGCGCGCGTTTGTGGATCGCGGTGGATTCTTGTTCGCGATGTGTGGCGCTACGGAGACGCTTGAGCTCGCCATCGCGGCATTCGGGGTGGATATCGCCACGGCGTCCACCGACGGCACGCCGATGGAGACCGACGCCGAGAACAAGCTGGTGTGGGATCGCACGTTCGCCATTGAGAACGCGCGGTTAGAAGTCGGTGCTGGCGTGAATGCGATGAGTGACATCGATGGCCACCAGGTGAACGTTCCCACGCGGCGTCAGCCGCTTGGCACGTTCACCCTCTTCGGCTTTTCTGCGAAGTTTGACCCGGTGGCCACAATGCTCGTACAAAATCACCGTGCTGTGCTTCGCGACTTCTATGGCGTGACCACGTCGTTCACGCGACGCACGCTCAAGCCTGGCGTGACAGTGCTCGCGCACGAGGAAGGCGCACCCTGGGTGAAGTACATCCACGGCAGCTACGGGCGCGGCTCGTTCACCTTCCTGGGCGGGCACGACCCTGAGGATCCGCAGCACGCCATTGGCGCGCCGCCCACAGATCTTGCGCTACATCCCAACTCGCCGGGATATCGGCTCATCCTCAACAACGTGTTGTTCCCGGCCGCGCGGAAGCGGCCGCTCAAGACGTGAGCGGCGAGCAGGGGCGGTTTACTCCTGGTGCTGCTGCTGCCGTTCGGTCGGCGATTCGGCTCGCAGGTGGACGCGAAGTGTGTTTTGTGTGCACCGTGAACGACGCGGGCGTCGTGCAAACCGCGCGCGTGGCGGCGCGTGGTGACATCTCCAGTGTCCTAGCGCTTCCTGGCTTCGCGAATCGCGGTGAGTTGCTGCTGCACAATCATCCGAGTGGCCAGCTCGACCCAAGCGACGCCGATCTCGCCGTTGCCGCGAAGATGCACGATGATGGCATTGGCTTTGCGATTACCGACAACGATGCGGCGCGCTTGTACGTGGTGGTCGAAGTCCCACGTCAGATTGAGCCCGCGCGCCTCGAGCCCGGCGATGTTGCAGGCGCGCTCGGCCCGGGTGGGCCCATTGCTGCGCGACTTGGCCGCTATGAGGATCGTCCGAGTCAGCGCGAGATGGCGCGTCTCATCGCGCAGCTGTTCACGCGCGGCGGCGTGGGGCTCATCGAAGCAGGCACCGGCGTTGGCAAGTCGCTGGGCTACCTCGTGCCCGCGTTGCGTTGGGCCGCGGCGAGTGGTGAGCGCACGGTGATTTCGACCAACACGATCACACTGCAAGAACAGCTCACCACGAAAGATTTGCCGTTTTTAAAGAGTGCGCTCACGGATCAGCCCGTGCGATTTGCGCTGCTCAAGGGCTGGAAAAACTATCTGTGCCTGAGCCGCCTCGAGCAGGCGCGTCTGCAAGCACCCGTGCTGTTTGAAGACGACGCGTCGGCCGATCTTGGAATGCTCGAGGATTGGGCCGAGAAGACGCAGGACGGGTCGTTGGCGGATTTGCCGTATCAGCCGCGCCATGAAGTGTGGGACGAAGTCGCGGCCGAAGGCGATTTGTGCACGCGACTCAAGTGTCCGCACTTTGAGCCGTGCTTCGTGTTCAAGGCGCGGCGTGCTGCGGCGCAGGCGGATGTCGTCGTGGTGAACCATCACCTGCTGATGGCAGATATCGCCGTGCGTCGCGCGTCGGGGCGCTGGGACGAAGCCGCCGTGTTGCCCGCGTACAAGCGCGTGGTGATTGACGAAGGTCATCATCTCGAAGACGCCGCCGCGGCTCACTTGGGGCAACAGGTCTCGCGTCGCGGACTTGAGCGCTTGTTCTCGCGACTGGAACGGAGAGGGAAGGGATTACTGCCCGCGCTTGAGCGAAAGCTCGCGTCCGGCAAGGATCTCTACTCTGTCGCGAGCCTCGACCTCGTGCGCGCGCGTCTGAATCCGTCGCTGCAAACGGCGCGTCTCAAGAGTACAGCGCTGTGCGATCTCCTCACCGAATGGATGAAGGATCGCAGTGATTCCGTTGTGCGCCTCACCGACAGCTTTGACGAAGATCCCGTGTGGGCCGCGGGTCTCACCGTCGCGCTCGATGACCTCCTCGCCGAAGTTGAGCTACTCGGCGACGGTTTGCGCATGGTGCGCGATCGTTTGGAAACAGACGAAGCCAAGGCCGAAGAGATGGCGCCGTTGCTCAACGAAGTGCGCGGCGTCACGCGGCGTTTGCAAACGGCCGGCGATTCACTGCGCGCCGCGCTGCGCCCCGGTCGCGATGGCGCGCCGCGCGTGCGCTGGCTCGAATCGCGCGGCATGGGCAACATTGGCGCGACGGCCGTACCGCTCGATCTCGCGCCCATTCTGCGTGAAGATCTGTTTCGCCGCGTCGAGACCGCAATCATCACGAGCGCCACGCTTTCGGTGGGCGACGGTTTTGACTTCATCACCAAGCGCCTGGGACTCGACGACGAACAACTTGAGCCGGTCACCGCATCGTTGGCATCGCCGTTTGATTATCCGCGGCAAGCGATGCTGTTGATCCCCAGCGACTTCCCAGCGCCCAACGCCGACGGGCCAGGGCACTTCAAGCGCACCCTCGAAGCCGCGCAGGACTTGATCAACGCATCGGGTGGCGGTGTGTTCGTGCTGTACACGAGCCATCGCGATGTGAAGGAAGCCGCTGCAGCGCTACGTGCGGCTGGCGTGGAGAGCAAGCATCCGCTGCTCGTGCATGGCGAATCTCCGCGCGATGAACTCTTACGCCGATTCCGCGAGCATGGCGACGCCGTGCTCATTGGCACCGCGAGCTTCTGGGAAGGCGTCGATGTGCCAGGCCGCGCGCTACGCGGCATGGTGATTGGCAAAATTCCGTTCCGAGTGCCAACTGAACCCATGACCGCGGCGCAATGCGAAGCCATCGAAGCCGCCGGCGGAGATTCGTTTGCGCAGTATATGATCCCGCACGCCGCGCTGAGACTCAAACAGGGCTTTGGACGCCTGATTCGCACCGCCGACGACCGTGGAGCGGTGATTATTTGCGATCCGCGAGTAGTAACTAAGGGATACGGGCGCCGTCTCACGGAGGGACTGCCTCCGGCCACGCGTCTGCAGGGCCCGTGGGCGATGCTCCGCGATGAACTAAAGGCGTTCTACGAGGGTAAATTGTGAAGATGACCCGCCCATCAAAAATTGTTTGCGCTGGCCGCAACTACCGCGAGCACGCGAAGGAACTCGGCAACGATGTTCCCGCCGTGCCGCTGATCTTTTTGAAGCCTTCGTCCACCGTCATTGCGTCGGGAGACGCAATTGTGTTGCCCGCTCTAGCTGGCCGCGTGGACTTCGAAGGCG
>JAYUWY010000234.1:0-1754 GCA_043753285.1 Gemmatimonas sp.
GGGCAGCGTTGCGCGTCGGCCGGGACTGCGGCACGCGCTGCTCGACCAGCATCGTGCGTTCGAAGGCGCGACCACGGTGTGGGAGGCCGCTGCTGCCGCGTGGCGCGAAGTCATCGCGCTCGAGAAGAGCATCGCCGAGCAGGCCACGCAGCTGGGCGAGATGGGCGAGAACATCTCGGATGCGTTCCTTGAGAAGTTCGGGCACGACCAAGAGCGCTTCGCCGACTTGGGCGGCTACATCTACCACGCGCGTGTTGACGCGGTGCTCCAGGGACTTGGCTTTGACGCCGAGGAGTCCAAGACGCGCCTCGTGAATTCGCTCTCTGGTGGAGAGCGAGGACGTGTGGGTCTCGCGGCGCAGCTCATCGCGCCAGCCGATCTGCTACTGCTCGACGAACCGACCAATCACTTGGACCTCGACACCACGACTTGGCTGCAGGATTGGCTCAAGGAGTGCGACGAGACCGTGATTGTGATTTCGCACGATCGTGCGTTCCTCGACGCCATCTGCACGCACATCCTGCACATCGAAGCCAAGACCGGCGAGTGGTATCGCGGCAACTACAGCCAATTCGTGCCGCAGCGCGCGGAGCGTCGTTTGACGCGTGAGCGTGAGCTCGAGCGTCAGCGCGCGTTTGTGAAGAAGGAAGAGGAATACATCCGCCGCAATCTCGCGGGTGTGAATTCGTTCCAAGCCAAGGGCAAGCGCAAGCGTCTCGAGCGCCTGCCCCGTCTCGCGCCGCCGCCGGGCGATCCGGCCGCAATGAATCTGCGATTCGAACCCAATGAACGCGGTGGCGACCAAGTCATCTCGATCAAAAATATTTCCGTGGAAATACCCGGCCGCGTGCTGGTGAATGGCTTCACTTCCGTGCTGCGCCGCAACGACTTCGTAGCGCTTGTGGGCCCCAACGGCGCCGGTAAGTCCACGCTCATTCGCACGTTGCTTGGCGATCTCTCGCCCGCTTCGGGAGAGAGCAAGGTTGGTAGTTCTGTTACGCCGGCGTGGTTCCGTCAGGATCTCTCAGATTTGCCACTGCGCAAATCGCTGATGGATGCGATTCTCGATCACCGCCCGCTGTGGAGTCGCGGTGGCGTGCAGAATCACCTCGGCGCATTTGGATTCAGCGGCGATGAAGTGTTTCGTGAGATTGGCTCGCTCTCCGGTGGCGAGCGCGCACGTATGGCGATGGCGATCATCACGCTGTCGCACGCCAACCTCCTCGTGCTCGACGAACCGACGAATCACTTGGACGTCGAGAACATCGAAGCGCTCGAAGATGCGTTGACCGAGTACGAGGGCACCGTGCTGCTCGTCTCGCACGATCGCGCGTTTTTGCGTGAAGTCGCGACGCGCGTGTGGGCGTTTGAAGGGGATCGCCTGACGGACTTCGACGGATCGTTCGTGGACTGGGAAGTCTCGCGCATGGACAAGGCGTCGCAGGTAGCGCGCGTTGCGGAGCAGGAAGCGGAGCGAAAGAAGGCCGCCGAGAAGGAGAAGTCCAAGAAGAACGCGTCGGCGCAGGCGGATGATCACTCGGCAAAGCGCGCGAAGAAGTCAGCGGCGGCGGATGCGGAGAAGGCCGTGGCGCGCTGGGAGGCGCAGGTGACGGATCTTGAGGATCGGTTGGCGGATCCGGAGTTGTATGACGGGTCGAGCGAGGCGGCGAAAAAGGCAGCGCGCCTTGACCAGGAGTTGGCCAAGGCGCGTAAGGGGCTGGATGAAGCGATGGCGGCTTGGGCGGACGCGACTA
>JAYUWY010000235.1:0-3565 GCA_043753285.1 Gemmatimonas sp.
GCCAAGCGCGCGGACGCGGCGTTCACGCTCTCTGAGTTGGAGCGCATTGCACCGCGTTTGCTCGCGATTGCCGAAGACGTGGGCCTCGCGGTGCATCGCGCGCAGAAGCAAGGCGCTGCGGTGTTGCTGGAAGGCGCGCAGGGATCGCTGCTCGACATGGATCACGGCACATATCCGTTTGTCACGTCGTCGAGCACGACCGCTGGTGGCGCCGCGATTGGCGCCGGCATTGGTCCTCGTACACTCGACGCAATTGTCGGTGTGGTGAAGGCCTACACGACGCGCGTGGGCGGTGGACCAATGCCCACCGAGCTCACGGACGCCACGGGTCAAGCGCTACAGAAGATTGGCAACGAGTTTGGCGCCACCACGGGACGTCCGCGGCGCTGCGGGTGGTTTGACGCCGTCGTGGTGCGCTACGCGGTGCGCGTGAACGGTCTCACTGGCCTTGCCATTACGAAGCTCGACGTGCTCGACACGTTCGATAAGATTGCGTTGTGCACGGGCTACAAGATTGGAGACGAAGTGATGACCGAGTTCCCGGGCGATCTCGCCGACCTCGAGGGCATCGAGCCGGTCTATGAGTGGTACGATGGGTGGAAGACATCGACGCAGGGTGCACGCAAGTTGAGCGACCTGCCGGCGAATGCGCGCAAGTATCTCGATCGCATTGTGGAGTTGGTCGAATGTCCGGCGCAGTACGTCAGCGTTGGCACCAGACGCGATCAGATCATTAGTGAGTAGCGCTCCGAAAGTGCTGGCCGCGCCGAGCTACCAGCTCGGCGTCGCCAGCCCTTCGAACATCGGCTTCGCAAACCGATAGCCCTGGAACAGCGTGATCCCCATATCGCGCAGCACCTGCACTTCTTCGTCCACCTCAACGCCTTCCGCAATGACCGTGATGTCGAGGTCGCGGCAGGTCTGAAGCGTCCCAGAAATAATCGCGCGCCGCGTGCGGTCGAGGTGGATGTTGCGAATGAGCGCCATGTCGAGCTTGATGAGATCCGGCTCGAAGTCTGCGAGTAGCGCGAGGCCCGCGTAGCCGGCACCAAAGTCATCAATCGCCGTCTTGAATCCCTGGCGCTTGTACTCGGCGAAGATGCCCTGCAGATGCGCGCGGTCGCCGACCGGCTCTGCCTCATTCACTTCGAAGATGATTTGCGACGTGGGGAATCTCAGCTCGGACGCGGCTTCAAGGGTGACGCGAATGCAGGTCTCGGGTCGATAGACCGCATTCGGCAAAAAGTTGATGGACACTGGCACCGTCATGCCGAGGCGCGACGCTTCGGTGATTGCACGAATGCGCGCCGCCTGGTCGAACTGGTACCGATTGGAATCGTTCACCTTTTCCAACACGCTCGCGGCCCCCGACCCGTCGGTCCCGCGCACCAGCGCTTCGTGCGCGTAGATGGAGCGCGACTCGACGTTCACAATGGGCTGAAACGCCATCGTGATCGCAAACGACAGTCCCGCGCCCTCTCGACAGGCTTTGCAGGACAGGGCGGGTGGCGCAGAAGGAAGGGCGGGCAAGGGCGTGGGGGTGGTGTGCAGTAGAAGTACGCGGATGCGGTCGTAATCGCTAGATTGTACGGCAGTTCCTTTCGTCCTTCGTCTTCCGTCATCCGTCCCAAAGCATGCGCCCTGACGTTCTCGAATCCTTGGTCAGCCTCGCCAAGCGCCGCGGCTTCGTTTTCCAGTCCTCCGAAATCTACGGCGGCACTGGATCGGTATGGGATTACGGCCCGTTGGGCGTGGAGCTCAAGAACAACATCAAGGCGCGTTGGTGGAACGCGATGGTGCGCGAGCGCGACGACGTCGAAGGTCTCGATGCTGCCATCCTCATGCACCCACGTGTGTGGGAAGCGTCTGGTCACGTCTCGGGATTTTCAGATCCGCTCGTAGACTGTAAAGCCTGCAAGGCGCGCTTTCGTGCCGACAAAATTGCCGACGCGCAGTGCGCGCGAAAGCCGAGCAAGAAGCCGGGCGAGCATACGGACTGCCAGCTCACCGAGCCGCGCCAGTTCAACCTGATGTTCAAGACCTTCATGGGCCCCGTCGAGGAATCGGCGGCGGTCGTGTACCTGCGCCCCGAAACCGCGCAGGGGATCTTCGTGAACTTCCTGAACGTGCAGCAGGCCACGCGTCAGAAAGTGCCGTTTGGCATCGCGCAGATTGGCAAGGCGTTCCGCAACGAGATCACGCCCGGCAACTTCACGTTCCGCACGCGTGAGTTTGAGCAGATGGAGATGCAGTTCTTCGTGGAGCCGGGCACGGATATGGAGCACTTCGAGCGCTGGAAGCAGGCGCGTCTCGAGTGGCATCTCGCGCTGGGTCTTGATCGCGATCGTTTGGAATTCCATCAGCACACTGAGAAGGAACTCGCGCACTACGCCCGCGCAGCCTTCGACATCAACTTCGACTTCGGTGGCTCGCTCGGCTTTCAAGAAATTGAAGGCGTGCACAATCGCAGCGACTTCGACCTCAGGCAGCACCAGGAGTTCAGCACGAAGCGCTTGGAGTACGTGGATCAAGCCAACAACAAGCGCTACTTGCCCTTCGTGATTGAGACGTCGGTGGGTGCAGACCGTGTCACGCTCGCGGTGATGGTGAACGCGCTGCGCGAAGAAGCGGTCCCCGGCGAGACGGAAGGCCGCACCGTGATGGGATTCCATCCCGTGCTCGCGCCCATCAAGGCGGGCGTATTTCCGCTCACCAAGAAGGACGGGCAGCCGGAGATGGCCGAGAAACTCGGTGCTGCGCTGCGCAAGAAGTTCAACGTCTTCTACGACGAGGCTGGCGCCATTGGCCGTCGCTACCGTCGTCAGGACGAAGCGGGCACGCCGTTCGGCATCACGATTGATGGCGAGTCCACCGCCAACAACGACGTGACGATTCGCTTCCGCGACAACATGGGCCAGATTCGCGTGTCCACGGATCGCGTGATTGATGTGCTGAGCAAGTATCTCGAGGCGGATCACAAGACCGCCGACTCTACACTCGTTGGCTGAGTGATGACGCGCGCACGCGACGATGCTGCAGCGGGAGATCCGCTCGCCGCGTTGCGCGTGCGCGGTGAGGCATTTCTTGAGGCCATCTCCGCGGAGTATCACGCGGCGTATGCGGGGCTCAAACCGCAGCCGGCGATTCAGCCCATTTACGCGAAGCACGAAGCCGCGTACGGCGACGAAGCGTTTGCGCAGGCGCTAGAGCTGTTCAAGAGCGGTCGCGATGAGCGCTCCTCGCGCCTGTTGCTCGATTGGCTGCTCGAATCGCGCGTGGGCCGCGAACTCGCCGCGCTCGACGAGCGAGAGATCGCATGGGAAAACGCCGCCGTTGTGCGTCTCGCCGACGGGAGTGAAGAACCATACCAGCGCGTGCCCATCACGCTGGGCAACACGCGCGACGCCAAGACGCGCCACGCCATTGACGACGCACGCGCCAAGCTTGTGATGGCCGAGCTCGCGCCGATGCGTCAAGAGAAATTCGAGCGCGAGCACGAAGTCGTGCACAAGCTCGGCATCGCCCCCACGTACAACGCGACGTGGGAAGCGTTGAGTGGCGTCTC
>JAYUWY010000236.1:0-1746 GCA_043753285.1 Gemmatimonas sp.
CAAGGGGAAGGCGCAGGCGATGACGCTGTACGAGGTGCTCGACGTCGAGGAGCCTGCTCGGCGCGCGGCGAAGGAGTCGACGCGCGCGTTGCTTGACGAGGCGCGGGCGCTGTACGCCGAGCGTGTGTTCGCAGAAGCGGGACGTGTGCTGGCCGAGGCGCGCGCGATGGATCCGATCGATGCGGTGCTGGCGCTGTTGGCCGACCGATGCCGTCGGTATGAGAACGACCCCCCGTCAGCAGAGTGGCAGGGGGTGGAGGCGCTCGATTCCAAGTAGGCCAGCCGCCCCAAGTTGAGCAGCGAGCGAGTCAATGATAGCGAACGTAGCAAGCAGCCCGCACATCGCCCGATTGCTGCGACGCACCTTATGCCGCACCGCGGCTGGGTCCCCGATGGAGCGCTTCCACTACCGCTTCAGGATTACTCGCCGTGACACGTAGTAGCGCCAACGCTGGTCCGTCAGGGATCCGGCGACCCTGCTCCCAGTTCCGTAGCGTCGCTACGCTAACCCCGATCATCAGGGCGAACTCCGCTTGTGACTGGCCCAAGTCACTCCGCAATGCTTTCACATCCGCTGGCTTGAACGCTGTCACGCGCGCTGGCTTGCGACGCCCCCGACGGATCGCACCGGCCTGGCGGACACTACTGAGCAGTTCTTCGAAGGCGGCAGCTTTCATTTGAATTCCTCTCGAACCAATCGCGCGAGTGCCTTGGATTGCGCCGGCGTCAGATCACCCTGCTCATTCTTCGCGTAAACGTAGAGCATGTAGCACACGTGCTCCTCGACCGCCCAGTAGTAGATCGTCCGGACGCCGCCCCGTTTGCCGCGCCCCTCTGCACCCCATCGGAGCTTCCGTATGCCGCCGCCGCCGGGAACGAGCTGTCCCTGCTGCGGCCGCAGTAGGAGCGCCAGTTGGAGAGCGCGATATTGCTCGTCATCGAGATGACGGCGCACACTCGCGGTGAAGACGGGTGTCTCGACGAAGCGCATCGAGGAATGTACGCCATTGGCGTACTTCTCGCCAGAGACTGGGGTGCGGCATGGCGTCCAGGCTCACCTGCGGTCAAATCAATAAAGCGAACGCAGTGAGCAATCCTTCAATCGCCCGTCTGGCACAGGGCAATGCTAGGCGGCTCATCGCGATCAGCTTCCACCCCACGTCGGAACCTATTTTGACGCGCCGGCAGGGCGCAAGTGAATTTCGATGTTGCCGCGTGTGCGGCGCCACTGACCCGCCACTTGGGCTGGATAGTAGTGCTGATGCGGATCGTTCGTCGTGTCCGATTCAAGGCGAGCGCGATTCTCACGAACGAACTGCGGATGGCGACGCCCGTGCCTTGCGCGGCGTATCGGTCCCACATCAACGCACTGGGACTCTCTCCGTGATACCAGCAGCTCACGTTGCTCCATCGACGGAATTGTGCCCAGATTCGTTCTTTGTGGCCGGCAAACTCTCTGCCCTTGTCGGACTCAGGATCAATGGGAAAGCCGAAGAAGCGCGGGACCCGACGGTTCGCCGACGGGAGTGTTCCCTCAAGCTGATCCTCGAATAGATCAGCGCGACAGAAGTAGAGGGCGCCTTTAGTGACGAGCTATTCGAACTTTGCGAGGTGCATCAGGCGCCACAACGGAGCTTCTGGGTCGCTGGGTTGGATGCATGAGTTCGGATCGTGAACGTACACTCGCGGCCCTAAAACGAAGGTTGTGGCTGTCTAATGATCATTGGACCGCCGACGTCGGCCTTC
>JAYUWY010000237.1:0-3553 GCA_043753285.1 Gemmatimonas sp.
GGGAGCATCGCGCTGCTCACCGCGCTGCACGAAGCGGGCGTGCAAATCATTGTGTGCGGCCAAGCACTCATCAATCGCAATGTGCCGCGCGGGCAGTTGCTACCGTTCGTCAAGGTTGCAACGACCGCCGGCACCGCGCACGCGATTCTTGCCGCGCAGGGTTATGAGGTGATTGCGCCATGAGACATGAGACGTGAGACATGAGACATGAGACGTGAGACGTGAGACTTGAGATGTGAGACTTGAGATGTGAGACTTGAGAGTCGTTTCTCATGTCTCAAGTCTCACGTCTCAAGTCTTTAGTCTCACGTCTCAAGTCTTTAGTCTCACGTCTCAAGTCTTCAGTTCGCTCCAATCGCGCGGCGTATCAGTGACCGGCGCAAGAATCTTGCGCGCGATAAAGATGAACGACAACAACACGAGCACGCCAATCCCCTGACCCTTGGCGGGGGACATTCCCAATTGGCCGATGCACAGCCACGCGACGAACGCCCAAATCACGGGGCCGGTGATGGCACTGAAACGCCCCACCATTCCATACAATCCGTAGAACTCACCAATGCGATGCGGCGGTGTGAGGCGCAGCATGTACGGACGGTCCGCGCTCCAAATGCCGCCCAGCGCAACACCCGCCATCGAGGCCACCAAGAACAACGTCTGCCACGGCAATCCGAGCAAACCCACAGAGGCCGCACCAATGAACGTCGCCACCCAGAGCCACAACACGTAGTCGAGTGTCTTCTTGGGGCCAATCTTGTCCACCAGGTGTCCCCACATGAAGCCGCCGAGCACGGCGAACGAGATTGCGGCAAGCATGATGAGGCGCGCCTTGCCTTCGCCTTCCTTCGTGGCGAGACCGCCGGCAACGGCAACATTCACTGTGTACAGCGTCATGATGCTGATCACCGTGTTGATGGCATCCGTGTAAAACACGCGGCCCACCAAGAAGCGAATGAGCCCTGGGTACTCGGAGCCGCTGCGCAGTGTCTTGATTGTTTCCCGCGTGCTCTCTTTGACCATCGAGAGATTGAACACCGGACGCGGATTGGGATTGCCGCGTTCGCGCACAAACAAGAAGCACGGAATGCTCAACGCCAAGAACGCGATGGCGATTGCCGTGAACAGAAACGGCTTGTCCGCAGACTGTGGGAGAAATCCAATGCCCACCGCGAAGTACGAGCCGAGGTATCCGATACCCACGCCGATACCCGAGATGCGGCCGCGGTTCTCTTCGGTGGTGACGTCAACGAGGAGCGCATCGTAGAACTGCAGGCCCGCCTGATACGCGGCGTTGGCCAGCACGAACGCGAGCATCGTCACCCAGTAGCCGCCGCGGGCCATCGTCGCCGTGAGCAGCACGCAGATGATCGTACTGACAATCAAAAACGGCATGCGTCGCGCCGCGCGATCGGTCATGGAGCCCAGCAGCGGCGAGATGACGAAAATGATGCCCATCGACGCTGCGGTGACGATTCCGTAGACCGTATCCGCCCGCTCGGCGCCTACCGCATCGCGCACCCAGAGCGAGAAATACAGGGACACCACGCCCATCGAGAAAATTGTGTTCGCGAGGTCGTAGAGAATCCAACTCCAGACGGCGCGGCGGGGTATGGAAACCTGGGTGGTGGTCATGGAAGGAGAATGTGGGGGGCGACTAGGCTGAACGCCAGCCAGCTACCCCTTACGGACTGGCGCACAAAGGCCAATGTTTTGCCGATACCTTTACTGATGAACGCCGTACGACTCCCTCAGCCGCGCTGCAGCCGACGTGAGTTCTAACGCAGAGATGGAAGATCTCGGGCGCGCGCTTCGGCGCGTTGCCCTGTGGATCGCCGGCTTCGTCATCATTGCGTCCATCGCGGCGCTGGCGGCGTGGCTGGCGGGCACCGGGGCGTCTCTTCGATTCCAGCCCTCGCAGGTTCCGTCCGCGCCGCTCACAGCGGTCATCGCCATGTGCCTCGCGATGTCGATTGGCGTTCGGGCAGCGGCGCAGGATGTCCCGCGCATTCACTTCGTCTCCAAGGCTTTCGCGCTCGTCGCGCTCGTATTGGCATTTCTCGCCGTGGCGCACGGACTGGCGGGCGTAGACTTTGCGCTGGAGCGATGGCTCTCCGGAAGCAGCGCGATCGAGAACGGGATTCGCCTCGGCCGCATCTCGATCATCTCAGCGATAGCCTTCGCGCTCTTGGCAACAACGCTAGCGATCGGGCACCTGCACAACGGACGTCGCATCGAGGGTATTGCGCTCTCTGTCACGCTGGGCGCGGCGGTGGTGCTGCTGCAGGGCTATGTGCTCGGCGCACCGCTGCAATACAACAACGCGTTCATCCCGGTGGCTGCGCCCACGGCAGTTGTGTTGGCACTCTTGTCCACCGCCGGACTGTTGGTCAGTGGGCCGGATACGTGGCCCCTGCGCTTGTTCGTGCCTACGGCACGAATTGGCGTCCTACCAACGCGCGGTGCATTTGTGTGGTTCGCACTTTTGCTCGCCACGATTGTCGTGACCAGCGGCTACTTCTGGTCCGTCGGTGAGGCGCGCCGCAACGATGCGCACGTCAGTGAAGAGCTCAACACAATCGTGAGTCTCAAAGCGCGCGAGATTGCGGCGTGGTATAACACGCATCACACGACGATGGTGGCGCTTGCGACGCTACCGATTCCCGCGTCCGAGTTGTTGCGGAGAGCGGCGCCCTCGGCGACGGAGAACGACCGGGCGGCGATTGCGCGATGGCTGCAGGAAGTGCGCACGGACAACAGCTACGAGGCGGTGGTTCTGTATGACGCGGCGTTCCGGCAAGTGATACGAACGCCGCCCGACACATCGAACGCGTCGCCGACGCTGGTGCATCCTGCGCGCACTCTGCCCTCCGCGGACACCGTACGCTTCCACGACGTGTTCCGTGCGAGTGACGGTCATCTGAAGATGATGTTTTGGGCACCAATCGCCGTGAATCCGCAGGGAAACAGGACTCCAGGCGCTTGGCTCGGAGTTTTGATTCGCGCCGACGCATCACTGTCACCGCTCCTCCGCGACTTTCCAGTGGACTATCGCACGGGGGAGTTCACAATCTGGCGCCCCGATGCTGACTCCATCCGTGTCGTCTCAGACGTGTCGCCATCGGCGCTCGTAGCCTTTGGGACTGCGCTTCCCATTGGAGATAGCGCCTCGGCGGTCTCGCGAATGTTGCGCGCGCACGGTGGCGCCATTTCCGCTTACAACTATCGCGGCTCGCTAGTGCGCGCATCGTCACTGCGGGTGCCGGGCACGCAATGGTTCCTCGTGGCCTCGGTTGACCTCGGCGAGATTCGCGAACCAATCATTCGCGTCGCGGTGCGCACGACCGTCTTCTCTCTGCTCTTCTTGATGAGCATAGCCGCTGGTGTCTACGCGCTCTGGTACCGTCGGGACCTCGCGCGCACACGCCGTGAACTCACGCTCATTGAGGATCGGGAGCACAGCCTCGCTGAGGTGCAGCGCAGTGAAGAACGCTATGCGCGTGCGACACGCGGCACCAGCGACGGCATTTGGGACATCAATCTCGTCACCGGCGAG
>JAYUWY010000238.1:0-1744 GCA_043753285.1 Gemmatimonas sp.
TCGAGCGAGACGCCGGCCACGGCGCGCACGGGAGGAGTCGCGCGCTCAAACAGCATGCGCGGCGTTTCGTATTGCACGACGAGCTCGGTGCACGAGACAATCGGCACATCCGGCGGATGGCGCGGCGTGGCGTCTGCTTCCCGCGCGAACTTCGCGCGCGCCACCGCGGCGGCTCCACTCGCGCGGGCCAGGCGATCGCTGACGATGCGCTCCGCTGGGCCGTCGTCGACGAGACGGCCGTTTTCGAGCACCAGTGCGCGGTCGCAGCGCTCACCAATAACGGCGAGATCGTGCGAGATGAGTAGCAGCGAGGTGCCCGTGTCGCGACGCAAATCATCAAGCAAGTCGAGCAACTGCGCCTGGAGTGTGACGTCGAGCGCCGTCGTTGGTTCGTCGGCGATGATCACCTGCGGCTCCAGCAGCAACGCGAGCGCCAACAGCACACGCTGTCGCTGTCCGCCAGACAATTCGTGTGCGTAGCGCCGTGCTGCCTGCTTCGCCCCAGCGATGCCGACACGATCAAGCATCGCAACGGCGCGCTGCATTGCGTCGTCGCCGCGCGCTGTGTTGTGTGCTTCAAGTGCCGCTGCGAGCTGATGCCCAATGCGCATCGCCGGATCGAGCGCGGTGAGCGGCTCCTGAAACACCATCGCCACACGACGGCCGCGCGTTTGGCGCAACTGCTCGGCGTTCATCGTCGTGAGCTCGTCGGTACCGAGCGTGATGCGCGCCGCAGGGTCGAGCACGAGACCGCGCGGAAGCAATCCGAGAATCGCGTTGCCCACGGACGTCTTGCCCGAGCCGGAGCGGCCGACGATGCCCACGCTACTGCCAGCGGGAATCGTGAACGAGAGGTCGCCGACGATGACGCGCGGCGTGGTCTCCGTGGTGTGCACGCTCAGCGATCGCACCGACAGCCCGGCGCCGCGGCTCACGCGTCCTCCACGTCATGCATCGCGGCGACACGCTCCGCCAACAGATTCGCGGCGAGCGTTGCGGTGACAATCGCGAGCGTGGGGAACACGACCAGCCACCACGCGCTCTGCAGTCGTCCTTCAGCTTCGAGAATGATGTTGCCCCAGCTCGCGAGCGGCGGGCGTACCCCGAGCCCGAGAAATGACAGCGCGGCTTCGAGCGGAAGCGCGGTAGCAAACGCGACGGTGGCTGCAACGCCAAGCGTCGGCAACAAGCCTGGAAGGATGTGTCCGCTCCACAGCCGGCGTCGCCGCACACCAAGCGCAATCGCCGCGCGCACGTACTCCGTGGTGAGCAAACGACGCGTCTCTTGCCGCACGAGGCGCGCGGTGGTCATCCAGCCCGTCGCACCGAGCACCATCGCGAGCCACGCCGCGGGCAACGGGCCCGTGGACGCAACGACGAGTAGCAGCAACAGCAGTCGCGGCATCGCGAGTGCCGCGTCCGTGCCGCGCATCAGCACAGCGTCGGTCCAGCCACCGCGCAGTGCCGCCACTGCGCCAACTGCTGAGCCCAGCGTGAGCGCGACTGCTACGGCGAGCAGTGCGATACCTAACGAAGACCTCGCGCCAAACAGCACGCGCGAGAACACATCGCGCGCGTATGGATCGGTGCCAAACCAATGCGTGCCGCTGGGCGCCTGCAGCGCGTTGCTGAGTACATCCAACTGCGCGGCCGGATTGTGCGGCGCAATCAGCGGCGCGAGCAATGCGGCGAGCACGAGTGCGCCGAGTACGGCGAGCGGAACGCCAATGCGTCGCATCACAGC
>JAYUWY010000239.1:0-3542 GCA_043753285.1 Gemmatimonas sp.
CCCAGCGGTGATGTTTGCGGCGGATATGCGGCCGATGGCGGGATCTTCGATCATCGTCTGGCCACCGTAATCCGCGCCGTGGCAGTCGGCGCACTTCGCGAGCGCCTTGATGACGTGTTCGCCGCGCGCGATGGACGCCGAGTCGGTGGGCGCGGTGAAGGCGTGCGTCTGGTCGGGCAGGGTCTTGGAGATTGCGCGGCTGGACCACGCGTACAAGCCGGCTCCGCTGACGCCGACGAGGGCGACGAGCGAACCAACCGTGACGAGCGCGTACTTCACAAAACGAGGCATACTAGGAATTCTCGCTGAGGTCTGAAGAGAGCTGGGACGGAGTCGGTACGAAGCCTCCGCGCCAGAAGTTGCACCCAATTGGAGCCGCCGGCGAGTACCCTTCGCCACCGCAAATCCGTATTCTTCATCTCTTATGACATCTCCGTCCCGCCCCGAGACGCCCCCTGCGGCGCCGTCCGCCAAGACCGTGCCGGTCGAGGCTGTGCCTTGGTCCGTTGAACGTGCCAAGGCGATGTACAACATCGAAGGCTGGGGCGACGGCTTCTTTGACATCAATGAACGCGGTCGCGTTGTGGTGCGGCCCGACAAAGATCAGCCCAATCGCACGCTCGATCTTTTCGAGCTCGCACACGACCTTGAAGCACAAGGCGTGGGGCTTCCCGTGTTGCTGCGCTTCTCCGAAATCCTGAAGGCGCGCATCGAGATGCTGCATCAGCGCTTCGCCAACGCGATCGCGGAGTTTCAGTACGATGGGGAATACACCACGGTGTATCCCATCAAGGTGAATCAGCAGCGCCATGTGGTAGAAGAGATTGTTGAGTTTGGCCGCGCCACCGGTGTGGGCCTTGAGTGCGGATCCAAGCCAGAGTTGCAAGCCGTGCTCGCGCTCTCTGAGCGCACCGACCACCTCATCATCTGCAATGGCTACAAGGACGAGGAGTTTATGCGCCTCGCCCTCATGGGTCAGCGACTCGGCCACAAGGTCATTCTCGTCATCGAGCAGGTGAGCGAGCTCGAAGTGTTGATGCAGGTCGCGGACGACATGAAGATTGAGCCCACCATAGGCGTGCGCATCAAGCTCTCCGCCGAGGGTTCAGGCCGTTGGGCGCAGAGTGGCGGCGAGAAGTCCAAGTTCGGTTTGAATGCGGCGCAGTTGATGCAAGTGATTGATCGCCTCAAGGCCACTGGCAAGGCCGAGTGGCTGCGACTCATTCACTTCCACCTCGGCTCGCAGATTACCGACATTCGCTTCATCAAGCGCGGCTTGCAGGAAGTGAGCCGCTTCTACGTGGAACTGCGCAAGCTCGGTCTCGACATCACCTACGTGGACGTCGGCGGTGGACTCGGCGTGGACTACGACGGTACGCAGAGCACGTCTCAGGCGTCGATGAACTACTCCGCGCAGGAGTACGCCAACGACATTGTGTACACGCTCGCCGAAACGTGCCGCGAAGAGAGCTTGCCGTTTCCGCACATCATATCTGAGTCGGGACGCGCGCTCACGGCGCATCACGCGCTGATGTTGATCAGTGTGATCGACGTGGAGTCGTCCAACGATCCGGTACCGCCAGCCCTCACCGAAGACGATCACGCGCTGCTCCACGAGATGGCCGACGACCTCAAGACGCTCGCGCGCAAGAACCTCTCGATGCGCCGCATCCGAGAGATTTATCATGACGCGACCTTCGACAAGGAACGTGCGCAGCAGCTATTTAACTCGGGCGTGCTGACGCTGAAGGAGCGCGCGCTTGCCGAACAGTTCTATCTCTGCGCACTGAACGCCGTTGCGCGTTTGGTGAACGGCAAGCGCGAACAGTTTGATGACATCGTGCGCGATCTCGACGCTGCATTGATTGACCGCTACTTCGCCAACTTCTCGCTGTTCCAGTCGTTGCCGGACAACTGGGCCATTGATCAGCTGTTCCCGATCATGCCCATTCATCGCTTGGATGAGGAGCCCACGCGCCGCGGCACCATTCAGGACGTGACCTGCGACAGCGATGGCAAGATTGATCGGTTCATCGGCGGACGCGACGGACAGCCCTCGTTGCCACTGCACGTGTTCAAGGACGGCGACTCGTATTTCCTCGGCATCTTCCTCACCGGCGCATACCAGGAAATCCTCGGCGACTTGCACAATCTGTTTGGCGATACGAACGCGGTGCACATTCGTTTGCACGGCGATGCGTATGAAGTCACGCACTTGGTGCACGGCGACACGGTGACTGAAGTGCTCGACTACGTGGAGTTTCGCGCATCGGACTTGCTCGCGACGTTTCGTCGCAAAGTGCAGTCGGCCAAGGACATCACGCGCGAGGAAGGGAACATGTTCATTGCGGAGTACGTGGCGGGTCTTGAGGGCTACACGTATCTCGAAGGCGAAGCAGCGCGGTAGAGCGACAAGACGTGAGACGGAAGGTTTAAGGAATGTCCCTTCCTATTTATGTCCGAGCGGACACGCGTCGAGTGAAATTGAGATGAACACCGAGACGTCGTCACGCGTATAGAATGCGTGATGACGTCTTCGTTCTTTTCTCTCGCTGCCGCTGGCGGCGATACCGATTTTGCGGCGCTCCTGCTTGTGCTCGTGGCCATTATTGCGGCCACCAAACTCTTTGGCGAGATCGCGCAGCGTGTCGGACAACCCGCAGTGCTCGGCGAACTCATCGCGGGCGTTGTGCTCGGCGGCAGCGCGCTCGGCATCCTCAATCCATCGGACGCTGTGGTGCACGCGCTGTCTGAGCTGGGCGTGCTCATTCTGCTCTTTCAAATTGGATTGCACACGAACCTCCGCTCGCTGGCAAAGGTCGGCTCCACGGCACTCGTCGCGGGGAGCGTTGGCGTCGTGCTGCCGTTTGTTGGCGGTTTCGCTGTAGCGCGCTTGATGGGCATTGACACCATGCCTGCGATGGTGATTGGCGCGGCGCTCACGGCAACATCCATCGGCATCTCCGCGCGTGTGCTCTCCGACCTCGGCTGTTTGAACACGCCTGAAGGACAGGTGGTGATTGGCGCCGCGGTGTTTGATGACGTCGTAGGACTCATCATTCTGTCGGTTGTCGCGAGCATGGTCGGCGGCGATGCGATGTCCGTGGGTGCCGTCGCGAAGATCGCTGGTGTCGCCGTCGGCTTTGTGGTGATCGCGATTGCACTCGGTAGTGTCACGATTCCGCCGCTGTTTCGATTGGTGGAGCGCATCAAAGTCACTGGAGCGCTCGGGACTATCGCGTTGGGATTCGCGTTCGCGCTCGCTTGGGTTGCCACACAAGCGGGCTCCGCGATGATTATCGGTGCGTTTGCCGCGGGATTGATTCTGAATCCCACGCCGCAGCGCAAGGAGATTGAAGCCAGTGCGACGCAGTACGGATTTCTCTTCGTGCCAATCTTCTTCGCAACGGTTGGCGCATCCGTAGATCTCGCTGCGCTCATGAAGCCCGAGGCCCTCATCGTCGGCACGTGGTTGATCGTCGTTGGTGTCGCGGGCAAGGTGGCCGCAGGCTACGCCCCGTGGTGGTTCAAGGGCCGCAAGC
>JAYUWY010000240.1:0-1738 GCA_043753285.1 Gemmatimonas sp.
CTCCTCGTGTACCACCGTCTCGCGGAGCGCGCACCGTGCCGCATGTTGGTGTATGGCGTGGGCCGCGACTCCAACCTCTGGCTCAACGCCAATGTGGGCGGCACAACGGTGTTCGTTGAAGACGTGCGCGCGTGGGCCACGTTCGCGCGGCAAGCCACGCCGGGCATCGTGGTGCACGATGTGACGTACGGACTCGTGCGGCGGTTCATGTGGCCGCTCATGCGTCGCATGCCGGAAAAGCTATTCATGCACGACCTCCCCGCCGATGTGCTCAACACGGCGTGGGATGTGATTCTGGTGGACGCACCGCGCGGCACGCGCTGGAGCGCACCGGGGCGCATGAAGTCGGTGTACACCGCGGCAATCCTCGGCGAGAAGAGTGGCGCCGATGTCTTCGTGCACGACTGCCATCGCTCCGTCGAGCGCGAGAGCGCTGAGCAGTTCCTGCGCACCGATCGATTTGTCGCGCAGGCGGGCTCAATGCGCCACTATCGTTTGAAATAGCGCGCCGTGCGCATTGGGATTGACCTGCGCGTCGCGCCCCCGATGGGTCCGGGGCAGCAGCGCTATCTGTGGCGGCTCGGTGCGTGGCTCGCCGCGCAGGGACACGCGGTAGAGTTTGTGTCGGTGCTACCTCAGCCCACGGAAGTCGAAGCGCCCGCGGGCACGCGATTTCTGAGCCTCGTCGGTCAATCCAATGCGAAGATCAAACGCAGCATGACGGATTTGACGCTCGACGCGCTGCTGCTCAATCCCGAACGCTCGCGCCCGTTTCGCGGGGTGCCCGCCAATGTGCTGCGCGCCGCGTACGGCACGGAGCAGTATCTCCAAAAGTTGCGATCGTTTCGGAATCCCGTGGAGTGGATGGCGCGCAAAGCGTTGCGCGGTGCGCCGTGGACGCTCGACGAAATGCGCGTGGAGCGCAAATTCTACGAAGCGCGCACACCCGCGCCTGATGTGATTGCGCAGTCGCAGTACATGCGCGACCAAATTCTTGGCAGCTATCGCATTCCCGAGTCCCACGTGCACGTGGTGCACAACGCGGTGGACACCGAGGAGTACACGCCGGCGCGGCGACTCGCCCTGCGCGCTGAGATGCGGCAGCGGTGGAATATCCCGTCCGACGCGCTCTGCTTGTTGTTCCTCGGCCACAACTTTCGGCTCAAGGGACTGTGGCAGATTCTGCAGGTGTTGCCCACGGTGGGGAATCTCGGACGCCCGGTGCACGTGCTCGTCGCGGGCAAAGGCACCGGCGCACCGCAACGCCGCAAAGCGCAACAGATGGTGCGCGCGTATGGGCTTGAGAACCGCGTGACTTTTGCTGGTGACGTTCGGCCCTCGCTGCACGCGCATGCGGCCGCCGATGCCCTGCTCCATCTCTCGTGGCACGACTCCTTTGGATTTGTGTCGTTAGAGGCGATGGCCAGCGGGCTCCCCGTGGTTACGACGCGCTACGTGGGTGCCTCGGAGCTCATCGTGGATGGCGAGTCGGGCGTGATCGTGGATCCGGCGCAGAACGCCGAGATTGTGGACGCGATTCGCCGCCTCAACGACGATACCTGGCGCGCGCGCGTAGGCTCCGCTGCCGCCATCGAAGGCGCCAAGCACGATGAGCCGCGCAACTTCGCCCAAGTGCACGGCGTTCTGCGCACCGCGGCGGCCCGCGGCACCGGACCCATTCGCGCTGTGTAGCTTTCACCAATGACCGTCACTCCTCGCGCAGACCGCTTCGTCGTTG
>JAYUWY010000241.1:0-3538 GCA_043753285.1 Gemmatimonas sp.
CTGATCTGATAGCGGTACGTGCTACCGGGATTGAGTCCGTTGTCCTGGTAGGTGAAGACATCGCCCAACACACCGTCCACACTCACAAAGCTTGTGCACCCGATGCCTTCGCAGCGCTCGATGAGCGTGTTCACCGTCGCATCGCCCGGGTCGCCTACCGACCAATCCAACTGAATCGCCGTCGCCGACACCGTCGACGCCGACAATCCGGTCGGAACTTCCGGACGGAAGGTTGCAATCGCCAACGTCGCACCCGTCGAAGCGCCGATGGCGTTCGCCGCGCGCACGCGATAGCCGTAGTTCACATCCACGGTCGTCGTAAGGTCGTTGTACATCGTTGCATCAGCGGCCAGCGTGTCGAGCGCCGTGTAGCTAGAGCAGCCGAGTCCGTCGCAACGCTCAACGATGTAGCCCGTCTCATTGGTTGCGACATCCGACCACGTGACCTGAATCTGCGTCTCGCCAGCCGACAGCACCGTGAAAGCCGTCGGAGCATCCGGCACCGATGTCGCCATCGTCACGAAGGTCGTCGTACCCGACGTTCCGTTGCCATTGATGGCGCGCACGCGGTAGCGGTACACCACGTCCGCGGTGACCGTGGTATCACTATAGGATGTCGCGTCCGTCGCGGCCGTATCAATCGGAGCGAAGTTCGAGCACCCAGCGCCCTCGCAACGCTCGATGACGATACCCGTCTCGTCCGTCGCGTTGTTGATCCAGGTGAGGTCAATCTGTGCCGCGCTGATGATCTCGCCAAAGAGGCCCGACGGAATCGCCGGAATCGTCGTCTCCACCGACACTTCGTTGGACGGACCCGAGTTACCGGCATTGTTCTGCGCAAGCACGCGGTACGTCAGCGACAAGCCAACCGGCGCGCCGACATCCTCAAAGCTTGTCGCGTTCGCAGCGGCGAACCCAACATTCGAGAAGTTCGTGCACGCAAGTCCTGAGCAACGCTCAATCTGATATCCGTACTCATCCGTCGCATTGTCCACCCACGTCAGCGAGACGCGGTCATTCGAAATCGGAACCGCCGTGAACGCCGTCGGCGTTGCCGGAAGGATCGTCGACACATCCTCGGTCGGCGAATACGGCGAACGTCCGTTGCCAATGGCGAAGACGCGATAGAGATAGACGTTGCCGCCGACGATGCCGCTGTCGAAGTACTGCTCTTCATTCGCGGCAATCGTGTCGACTGGTGCGAAGTCCGTGCAGCTCGCGCCAAGGCAACGCTCGATGACGTAGCCGGTCTCGCTCGCGTTGAGGTCACCCCACGTGAGGTTCGCAAGCGTCTGACCCTGCGCAACCGCCTGGAAGCCGTCCGGTGCGTCCGGCGTTACCGTGCTCGCCGTGACAATCGAAGAGAACGACGAGCTACCCACACCGTTGATCGACTTCACGCGATAGCGCACGGTGCTCGTACCACCGGGGATAAGCGGATCACTGTATGCGGTGGCGCCCGATGGCACCGTCGCGCCCACAGTATCGATGTCCACGAAGTCCACGCAGCCTGGCGTGGTGCAACGCTGCACCACAAAGCCCGCTTCATTGGTGTTGTTGTCCGTCCACGTCAGATTCACCTGCGAGGACGTAATCGTCAGGGCGCCCAAAGCCGACGGCGCCGGACTCGGCGCAAACGTTCCCGTCTGCACTGGGCCAACGAACGCCGATGTACCCGCCGCGTTGTACGCGCGCACGCGGTGACGATAGAACGTGTTGACAACCAAGCCCGTGCTCGAGTACGCCGTCGCGTCAGTACCCACTGTGCCGACTTCCACGAAGCTCGTGCACCCCGAGCCCGTGCAGCGCTCGATGCGGAAGCCAAGCTCGTTGGTCGCCGCATCAGCCCAGGTGATGTTGATCTGCGTGGGAGTTACCGGCTCACCAACCAGCGTCGTCGGCGTGCCTGGCACGAACGTCGTCGTGGTCAGCGGTCCGTGTACAGACGAGCTGCCGGAGATGTTGAACGCGCTGATGCGATACGTGAACGACTCGCTTGGGGCGAGGCCCACGTCTTGATACGCCACGACATCTGGGCCCACGTTGGCCAGCGTGCTGAAGGTCGAGCAAGCCGCGCCAACGCAGCGCTCGATCAGGAAGCCCAACTCATTGTTGGATCCGTCGGTCCACGAGAGGTCCACCTGCGTGGCACCCACCGTGGTGACCGACAGTCCGCTCGGCGCCGTCGGCCGCAGCGTATTCGCTGCGGCCGTAGCCGCGCCAGAGACACCTACATTATTGAAGGCAATCACGCGATAGCCGTACGTCTGGTCCACCACCGCGGTGGTGTCCACGTACACCGTCGCGTTCGGGCCCACGCTATCAATCGGTGAGTAGCTACCGCAGGCCACACCCGTGCACCGCTCGACGCTGAAGCCAAACTCATTCGTCGCCGCGTCGTTCCACGCCAGGTTGATTTGCGTGCCGCTCGCCGTCGTGGCCGTGAAGCCCGCCACAGCGTCCGGCAAATCCGTATCCGTCGTCGCGACATCTGAGAACGGACTCGATCCCGTGCCGCCCACCGCCTGCACGCGATAGCTGTAGGTCGCACCCGCGGCGAGTCCGGTGTGCTCGAACGTCGTGGTGTTGGACGCCGGCAGCGCGAGGAACGCGAAGTTGGTGCAGCTCACACCTTCGCAGAACTCAATCAAGAATTCTGTTTCATTATCCGACGCGTCCACCCAAGTCAGATCAATCTGATCCGCAGCCATCGCCAATGCGGCGAGTGAAGTCGGTGCCGCCGGCAAGTCCGTCGCCGCCGTCACCGTGGAGGAGTACGTCGATGCACCCACCGCGTTCACTGCGCGCACGCGGTAGTTGTATGTCTCGTTCGTCTCGAGGCCCATGTCGTTGAAGGCGACCGCATTGGCCGCCAACGACGTCACTGCGGCGAAGTTGCTGCAGCTCACGCCTTGGCAGCGCTCAATCTCGTAGCTGGTCTCGTACGCTGCGTTGTCGTCCCACGTGAGGTTGATCTGCGTGGCCGAGAATGTCACGGCTGCGAGATTTGTCGGAGCGGTCGGGAGTGCCGTGCTCGTTGTAACATCGGCGGTGTAACCCGTGACGCCTGCGCCATTCTCCGCCTGAATGCGGAAAGTGTAGAAGTTGGCGCCCGGCACCGAGATGTTCGCGATGTTGGCATTCGCGCCGGTGGTGATTTCGGCCGTTGTGCCCACGCACGACGCGCCATCGCAGCGCTGAATGCGCTGGATGAACTCGTTGTTCGAGTTGTCCGTCCAATTCAGTTGTACCTGCGTCGCGCTGATCGGCGTGGCCGTGAATCCAGTCGGCAGGTTCGGTGCAGCCACGGTGACCGTGAACGGATCGGTGTACGCCGACGAACCCGCCGCGTTGCTCGCACGCATGCGGAAGCGATACGTCACGCCGTTGGTCAGCGCGATGCCCTGCGCATTGAGGTCCGGTCCAGTGGACGCCACCAACACAAAGTTCGTGCAAGCCGCACCTTCGCACTGTTCGATCTCGTAGCCGAGTTCGTCGACAACGTCCGTCCACACGACGAAGACCTGCGCGGCGCCGG
>JAYUWY010000242.1:0-1737 GCA_043753285.1 Gemmatimonas sp.
TATCCGTTCGCACGCACGGGCACGACGCTGCCCAATGGTCTCACGATTGAGAAGCGCAAGATTCGCGGCTTCACGTCCAACGGGATGTTGTGTTCGGCGCGTGAGATTCATCTGGGCGACGATCAAGACGGCATCATGACGCTCTCGACGATGGCGGCACCGGGCACGCCGTTGCTCGACGTGCTGCCGCTCGGCGATGTGCGCATTCAGCTCGACGTATTGCCCAATCGTCCCGACTTGTTGTCGCACTTGGGTGTGGCGCGCGAACTCTCGGCGCTCACCGGTGTGAAGCTGGCGGCGCCTACTGAGCTGGGCGATTTGCCGAATCCACCGATGGCCGTGGCGCAGGGCTCGAAGGAATCCAGCGCGGCTGGTTTGAAGGTGCGCGTCGACGATGCGCTCGACTGTCCGCGCTACATGGCCGCGGTGATCTCTGGCGTCACGGTGTGCCCGAGTCCCAAGTGGTTGCGCGATGCGATTGAATCCGTTGGTGGTCGCTCCATCAACAACGTGGTCGACGCGACGAACTACATGCTGCACGGGTTTGGTCAGCCGATGCACGCGTTTGATAAATCGAAGCTGATGGGCAGCACGATTGTCGTGCGCCGCGCGAAGGCGGGCGAGGTGCTCGCGACGCTCGATGGCACGGAGCGCAAACTCGATCCTGAGATGCTCGTGATTGCGGACGCTGAGCACCCCACGGCACTCGCTGGTGTGATGGGTGGGCGGGGCAGTGAAGTCACGGACGCGACGACGGACATTGTGCTCGAAGTCGCGACGTTCAGCGCGCAGCGTGTGCGCGCGACACGTCGCAAGGTGGGACTGTCCACCGACGCGAGCTATCGCTATGAGCGCGGCATTGACGACGGAATGCTTCCGCAGGCGCTGGCGTTGGGGGCAGCACTCATCGCGCAGGTGAGCGGTGGACATGTGGACGCGCTGCTGGAAGTCGGTCGTGGTCCAGAGCCGCGCAAGCCGGTATTCTTGAAAGTTGCGCGCGTGGAGCGTGTGCTTGGCGCTGCCGTGTCGCGCGACGAATGTGCGACGCTGCTCGCGAGCGTTGGCTGCACAGTGGTTGTGGACGGCGAAGCGCTGCAGGTGACGGCGCCGACGTGGCGCCACGATGTGAGTCGCGACGTGGACTTGATTGAAGAGATCGCGCGACTGCGCGGCTTTGACTCGTTGCCGGATACACTGCGTGGCTTCCGTCCGAGCAGTGTGCCGGACCATCCGCTGTGGACGGCGTACGGTCGCGTGCGCGATGCGATGGTCGCGGCCGGTTTGCACGAAGTGCGTCCGCTGCCGTTCACGTCTGGTCGCGGTGAGCGGGGGCAGACGGTGAACTTGGTGCGTGTGCAGAATCCGTTGGCGGATGACGAGCCGTTTTTGCGCGCCACGATTCTCGACACGCTCGCGCGTCGCGCGGAATACAACTTGAATCGCATGCAGGGCAACGTGCGCTTGTTTGAAGTGGGCTCGGTGTTTGCTGCGCGTCCTGGTGGCACGCCCACTGAGTCGGTGCACGCCGCGCTGCTGGTGATGGGCAAGCGCCGCCCGTCGCACTTCACCGAAGCGGTGCCTCCAGCAATGGACGCGTGGGATGCGAAGGCGATGGGGCAGTTGTTGGCTGCTGCCGCGTATCTGGGCATCACGATTCGTTTGCAGCCTGCGGAGGCGCCTGATCTGTGGCACATCCTCGCGGGCGCAGCGACCGTTGGGCGTATCACCCGCGTTGCA
>JAYUWY010000243.1:0-1735 GCA_043753285.1 Gemmatimonas sp.
CCGCCCAGTGAGCGCACCCGACTAATCACCGCGTCCACACCCACACCGCGGCCGGAGACGGCCGTGACTTGCTCCGATGTCGAGAAGCCCGGATGCGCGATGCAGCGCAACAAGTCATCGTCGTCGAGTCGCTCGGTACCCGCAGGCAACAGGCCAATGGTCGTCGCGCGCGCCAGCACCTTTGCGCGGTCAATGCCTTTGCCGTCGTCCTTCACGGTGATGACCACCGAGTTGCGATCGCGGTACGCGGCCAACACGAGGCGACCCGCGCGCGGCTTGCCTGCGGCTTCGCGCGCCTCGGGCTTCTCGAGGCCGTGGTCCACGGCGTTGCGCAACAAATGCACCACCGGCTCGCCGATTTCGTCGAGCACCGAGCGGTCCATCTCAATTTCTTTGCCTTCGATGCTGAACAACACGTCCTTGCCCACTTGGCGCGCGACGTCGCGCACCAAGCGCGGAAAGCGATCGAACACTTGACCCACCGGCACGAGGCGGCTGGTCATCACTTCCATCTGCAAATCCGAAATCAGTCGTGTCGCGTCATCCATCGCTTCTTGCAACGTGGGCTCGCCAACGCCGCGCACCAGCGCCTGCAAGCGACCGCGCACAATCACGAGTTCGCCTACGAGATCGAGCAGCGCGTCCAAGCGCGCGAGTTCGATACGCACATGGCGCGCGCGCGGCGCGGCACCGCGCTCTGCGGGTCCCAACGTGTCGGCCACACCGAGTGCGTCGCTCAAGCGACGCATCGGATGCTCCGCACTCTGCGCAATGGTCACCGACGGACGTTCGACAATCGCTGACGGCGCTTCGACACTCGGCGCTTCGCGCGTCTCAACCTGCACCGTCGCGATGTCGCCCGCCGATCGTACGGCGCGCTCAATCTCCGCTTCGCCCGCGGACGTCTTCATGCGCACGCTGAACGTCTGCGGCGACGTCGCGGCTTGCAGCGCATCAGCGGACGGCACACAGGCGAGAATCTCGCCGAGGTCCCGCAGACGCTGCACCGCCATGAACGCACGCACACCCGGCAGCATCACCGTGGGCTCTTGCACCACATGCACGAGCACGCCGTCGCCGTCGAGCACATTGAGCGCTTCGACGGGCGCCTGCATCACGCCGCTGGCGCGCACGACACGGAACTCCGCCGTGGAGCGTCCACCGGCAATATCATGCAAGCGCTCGAGCGACTGCTGCATCGCCGGCGTCATCACGGTGCCTTCGCGCGAATGCTCAATGCCGTCTTCGAGCGCATCGGCCGCGGCGAACAGCGCGTCCATCAAATCGGCGCTCACCGTTTGATCACCGTCGCGCACCTTGGAGAGCAACGACTCCAGCTCGTGCGAAAATTCCGCGACGGCAGCATAGCCCATCGTCGCGCTCATGCCCTTAATCGTGTGGACGCCACGGAAAATTGCGGCTACGGGCTCTGACGGGTCATCACCCTGCTCAATCGCCAGCAGGGCGCGATTCACCGCCGTGAGCTGTTCGCGGCTCTCGGTGCGAAAAAGTTCGGCGTAACGCGACGGATCCACGTTAGTAACCGGCGGCGCTCAGCCGGCTTAACCCAGGACCCGCTGTACCGCCTCCAACACGCGGCTCGGCTGGAAGGGCTTCACCACAAAGTCCTTGGCCCCCGCCTGAATCGCTTCCACCACCAGCGACTGCTGCCCCATCGCGCTGCACATCAACACCTTCGCATTGGGATCGAACTTCGTGATCTCACGCACGGCAT
>JAYUWY010000244.1:0-18512 GCA_043753285.1 Gemmatimonas sp.
AGTCCACCCGTCGCCTGCAACTGCGCGAGCGCGATATCCACCATCGGCGTCCACGGCGTGTACGTGAGACTGCCCATCGCGAACACCCCCACACCGTGCTCAGGCAACCACTTCATGATGGAGCCGTAGCCGGGCAGTCCTCCGGTGTGCGACACCGCAATGCGAAAGTCACAGCTCTGACTCACGCGCAGGCCATAGCCGTAACCACCGGCATTCAAGCCAGTGAGATCGCGTGACGCGACGACACTCGCTCCTGCGTAGCGCTGAATCTGCTGCATCTCGCGCAGCGAACTGCGCTTGAGCGGTCCCCGCTCGGCGCCATCGCGCGCGGGCCACGCGTCGAGCATAAAGCTCACCCACTTCCCGAGGTCTGCGGCCGTGGTGAGCATGCCGCCCATCACACCAAACGCACCGTCGGGCAGCGCGGGCTCGAGCAGCCACTCACCGTCCCGCAGCCGATATCCATACGCGAGCTTCGCGGGATCAACAGCCGAAGACTCAAGCGTGGTGTTGGTCATCTGCAGTGGCAGCAGAATGCGGTCGCGCAAATACCGCGCGTACGGCATACCCGACACGTTACTCACGACGCGGCCGAGAATTGCGAAGCCGTAGTTGGAATACTCGTACGCGGTGCCTGGTGCCGTAGAGAAGGGAATCCCACGACGCATCATCGCGCTGAATGACTCCTCCGTGGCATCCAGTTGCTGGTCGCCCCACGGATTGTCTTCCGGGAAGCCCGCCGAGTGCGTGAGCAGGTGGCGAATCGTGAGGGGCGGTGCATCGCTGCTCGCGGCGGCGAGTGAGACGAGTTCTGGCACGAAGCGCGAGACGGGATCATCGAGACTGAGTTTGCCCGCGTCGCGCAGCTGCAAAATGGCCACGGCAGCAAAGCTCTTGCTCATCGATGCAATGCGAAATACCGACGCCGTGTCCACGCGCGCGCGCGTGCGCGTTTCGCGAATACCGCCGGCAACGACGTGCTCGAGTCGCCCATCAATCACAATGCCGTATGCGTAGCCCGGGACGCGCCGATCTGCGGCGAAGGCGCGCATCATGGAGTCGATGCTCGGTAGCGCTTCGCGCAACTTGGCCAACCGCGCCGTATCGGTGAAGCGCGCTGGCGGTGCTTGCGAAGCGGCGGCCGCGGGAGCGAGGAAGGCGAGCGCAACGAACCATGGAGTACGCATCACGAGAGCACGACGAGTATGAGGCCGACAATCGCCGGAAGCGCCTGTATGTAGAGAATGCGCTTGTTGGCCGTCGCGGCGCCGTACAGTCCTGCGACGCACACGCACGCCAAGAAGAACAGCGTTACCTGCTCGCCGGCCGCGCCAAGCCACAGTCCCCAGAAAAGGCCGGCGGCGAGGAATCCATTATACAGCCCCTGATTTGCGGCGAGCACTTTGGACGCCTTCGCGAACTCGGCCGTGGTACCAAACGCACGACGTCCGCGCGGAGACTCCCAGAGAAACATCTCGAGCACGAGGATATACACGTGCACCAGCGCGATGAGTAGGACAACGAGGTCGGCGGCACGAGCGAGCACGGGCGCTCCAGTGTGGGATGGTTGAATATCCGCCTGCGGCGCGGTACCCTGCAACAATCTCTCTCACCAACTCCTCCGTGAAGCCCGTAAAACGCCTCGGCGACGTTCGCACGCCTGAAGGCACGCGCCTTGAACTCTTCCATCACGACGGCGCGTACCTCATCAAAGCGGACGGGGTGGAGCTGATGTCGACGCGTCGCCACTTGAGCGAGGATCGGCTGGCGGAAGTCGCGTGCGCCGCCCTGCGCGCGACGCCGGGCGTGCGCGTCTTGATTGGCGGTCTGGGGCTCGGTTTTACGCTGCGCGCCGCCCTCAAGGAACTCCCGCGTGATGCGGAAGTGGTGGTGGCCGAGTTGGTGCAGGAAGTGATTGACTGGAACACGAATCCCCAGTGGCGCATTTCGACGGACGCTCTGGCCGATCCGCGGGTGCGTCTCGTGCACGACGACGTTTTCAGGGTGCTCGCGGCGAATCCGGCTGGGTTTGACGCCGTGATGCTGGATACGGACAACGGGCCCGACGCGCTCTTGATGTCGGAAAACAAGCCACTGTATGCCCTTGACGGCATCGCCACCACGAAGGCCGCGCTCCGGGAGGAGGGAGTCGCGGTGTACTGGTCGGTGGGGGACGACCCCCGCTTTTTGCACGAGCTGGTGCGGGCCAGGTTTGTGGTTGAAACTCTGCGAGTCCGGGCCCACAGCACGGCCGGTCCCCTGCACGTGCTCTACGTCGCAAGGCCTCGAGCTTCCTGAGCGCCGTCGGGCCTCTGGCACATCTATAGCAATATCCCACGACGCGACCTAAATTCGGAGATATGCCCGCCTCTAAATCGCCAAACGGTGAGCTGCCTCCGATCACCATTGCGCTGATCGAAGACAACCGCTTGGTACGCGAGGGGTTGACGGCGATGATCAACCTGCAGCCGGGGTTGAAGGTGGTGTTGGGCCAGTCATCGGATGACACGCGTGTCCTCCAGAAGGTGTCGCCGAGCGTCGTCCTCCTCGACATCGGATTGCGTCGCGGCGACAGTCTGGGCATCGCCACAAAAACCAAAGAGGAGTTTCCGGACTCGAAGATCATCATTATGGACCTGCTGCCGGCGCACGAAGACATCGTGGAGTACGTCAACGCCGGCGTATCGGGCTTCATCATGAAAGACGCGACGCTGGACGAGTTGGTCGCGACGATTCGCGCCGTGGCGGCGGGCGAAAATGTGTTGCCGGTGACGATGGTGAACTCGTTGTTCTCGCAGATTGCCCGGGAAGCGATTCAGCGCGGCCGGTCCGACGTCATGGAGTCGGTGCGAATGACACCGCGCGAGCGGCAGGTCATCAATCTCATCGCCGAGGGCATGAGCAACAAGGAGATTGCCGCGCATCTCCACGTGGCGGTGCACACGGTCAAGAGCCACGTGCGCAACGTGATGGAGAAGTTGACGCTCCACTCGCGTCTGCAAATTGCGGCATACGTTCACCAGCAAGAGCGACCGTAAGTCAGCCATTTGTGCGATAGGCGATGTTCGCGCCCGGACGTACGTTGTGCGTATGCCAATCGTCCGCCCCGACATCTGGGCCTACACCTATACGCTGAATCCGCCGCTGTCGCCCGCGAAGCTTCGCGAGATTAAAGACTTGCTCTCCAAAGAGCAGGTCGCAGCGAAGTCCCGCTCTGGCACGTGGGAAGCGCGATTCGTGGCCGACGAGCGCATCTCGCATATCCTTGTGCTCTCGGACACACCCGACCTAGAGCTCGAAGCAAACAAGAATCTCGAGACTGCGTTGCGCGCGATCAATGCGTCGTACAACCTCACCGTGCCGATGATTGTGCTCGACGAAGTGCCAGAGCCAGTCCCTCCGAAGGATTAGAGTGGGTCTCCCCCCGAAATCAACCGGATGACCGATGGGTTGATTGCGAGTGGAGGGGCATCCTTGGTGTAGCGGTGTAGTGGCCGCGTCACGCAGGATCAAGGAGCCTCAAATGTTTAGATCTACTCTTGCGCGATTGGGTGTTATCGCGCTGCTCGTGACGGCCTGTGAGCCGCACGCGCTGGGTGTGGCTGGTGCACCAGCATCGATCGACGTCAATCCGGACGTCACACTCTCGATTGGTGGCACGCAGCAGTTTACCGCGATTGGATACGACGCGGACAATCAAGTCACGACGATTGTCCCGGTCTGGGCTGCGAGTGCGGGCGGCACAATCAACGCCACCGGATTCTTCACCGCAGGCAACACCGTTGGCGTATTTCCCGCCAACGTCTCGGCCACGTCCAATGGACTGACCGGCACGGCGACGGTCACCGTCATCGCTGGCACGCTGGCCTCGATCACGGTCACGCCAAACCCCGACACCACGCAGATCCTGACGACGCAGCAGTTTGTCGCCGTCGGACGCGACGCCGGGAATAATGTTGTTCCCATCACGCCGACGTGGACCGTCACGAACGCTGGTGGTGCCATCAATAGCGGTACAGGCCTCTTCACCGCTGGCTCGGTCGCGGGCACCTTTGCGAACACCGTGCGCGCAACCAACGGCGCCATCTTCGGCACCGCAACGGTTGTTGTCTCGGCGGGTCCGCTCGCGACGATTACGGTGACGCCGAATCCGGACACGCTCAATGTTGGGGACAGCACGCAGTTCACGGCCGTTGGCCGCGACGCGAGCAACAACATTCGGCCCATTACGCCGGTCTGGTCCGTCTTCGCAGGCGGCGGCACTGTTGGTTTGACTGGTCGGTTCACCGCGGGCGGAGTGGCGGGCACGTTTACCAATACCGTGCGCGCAACCAGTGGTGCAATCTTCGGGTCCGCAACGGTCGTCGTGCAGGACACCGTCGTCCCGCCGTTCGTTCCGCTTGGCGGCGCTGAGTTTATGGGCATTCTCGCCGGCACACAGGTCACCTGTATCACTGGCGGCTTCATCGATGCTGACATCGGCATCTTCCCGGGCAGCACGCTGACCGGCTTTGGTCCGTGCACGTTCAGCGGCACCACTGAGCTCGCCACGGCTGTTGCAAATACGGCGCAGAACGATCTCACGACGGCATACAACACGTTGGCTGGCCTTCCGTGCCCGCCCGCGAATGCGATTGTCGCCGACCTCGGCGGCACCACGCTGCCGGCTGGCGTCTATTGCACCGCAATTGGCATCAACGTGACGGGTACGCTGACGCTCAATGGCGGCGGCGATCCAAACGCGGTGTTTGTCTTCCAGGCCGGCAGCTCGCTGACGACCGCGGGTGACATCGTGCTCATCAACGGCGCGCAGGCCAAGAATGTGTACTGGCAGGTCGGTAGCTCGGCGACCCTCGGTACCGCGTCGCAGTGGAAGGGGAATATCCTCGCGCTCACCAGCATCACTCTCGTGGATACCGCAAACCTGATTGGCCGCGCTTTGGCTCGTAACGGCGGTGTTTCACTCGGTTCTAACAACACCATCACGCTGCCGTAATCGGCCGCACTACAGGAGCTCTATTATGATGAACAGAATTCTGACGATTGGCGCCGCGATGATGATCGCGGCCATCCCGGCCGCCGCACAGGACCGCGGCACCATCGAGTTCGGTGGGTTTGCGAGCTGGAATATGTGGGACAAGGCGTACCAGATGGACAACGGGATTGGATTCGGCGGCCGCATCGGCGCCTTCCTCGATCCGCGCTGGTCGCTCGAGTTTGACGGCAACGGCGGCACCGCCTCGCGCCCGCTCGGACTGAATGATCGCTCCTTCATGGTATTGGACGCGCGCCTCGCGTTCATCCCCATCAAGGTTGGTCGCGCCTCGCTGATTCTTGGCGGCGGCGTGAGCCACGTGGACGCGAATGTCGCTGGTGCGCCCACCGATCAAAACTTCGGCTACCACGCCCTGTTGGGTGGCAAGCTGGCGTTGACGGAAACCGCGGCGCTGCGCCTCGACTACGTGATGCACTTCAATACCGATGCACAGCACAGCAGCCTGCGCGCTGGCTTGGCGCTGTATCGCCGTCCGGAAGGCAAGACCACGCATGAGATTCGCACCGTGGCCGGTCCGGCTGCGATGCCGATGCAGCACAATGACTCGGTGAGCGCTGCCGAAACCCGTCGCCTCCGCGAAGCCGAAGCGCGCTACAACGCGCTGCGCGACTCGCTGGCTCGCGTTCCGGCGCAGACGCCCATGACCGCATCCAACGTGGCGGCACTCGCCACAATGCTTGAGATGGTGCACTTCGAGCGCGAGCAGTCGGATCTCGATGCAGTTGCCCGCGCAATTCTTGACGACAAGGTCGCCATCTTCAACGCGAATCCGGAAATGAAGATCGTCATCACCGGCTACGCGAGCTCGCCTGGCACCGACGCATACAACATGGCGCTTGGCTTGCGTCGTGCAACTGCGTCAAAGAACTATCTCGTGTCGCGCGGCGTTGCAGCCGATCGTATCGAGATTGCCACACGTGGTGAGAACAATCTGCTGGTGGAAGGACCGACCGATGTGGCGAACGCTGCCAATCGCCGCGGTCAGTTCCGCCTGTTGATTGCGAATCCGTATCTCGTCGCGCCCCGTTAAGGCCGCGCGATGAAGTCCTCAATCTTAGTGATTGTGGGTGTTGCCCTCCTCGCCGGGGGCGCCTACGCCCTCGTCGAGGGTGGGTACTTCACCACCCGCAGGCAAGTGATTGAACTCGGCGGTGTGCGAGTGTCTGCCGAAGAGAAGAACGCCATCGAACCGTGGATGGCTGGAATTGCACTGGTCGCCGGTACGGGCCTGGTGATTGTTGGATTGTCGCGAAAACTGTGAACGTTCTCCCCATGCGCCGGAGCGCTGATATGCTCGACATTCTCCTCATTGTACTGCTCATCCTGTGGGCGCTCGGTTTCTTCGGCGGCTTCGTCGCCGGAAACCTGATTCATCTGCTGCTCGTGGTGGCGCTCGTTGTGCTCATCGTGCGACTCGCCTCCGGACGCAAACTCCTCTGAGTTGCCGTCCCCACTTCTTCGAGAACACAAATGCGCAATAGTCTCGTATCACGTATCACGCCCACGCTGCGTCTCGCGGTGTTGGCCACAGTCGCGGTGAGTTCTGCCGCCTGTGCGTCGTGGGGCAAGAAGGAAACTGGAGGCGCGATTGGCGCCGCTGCAGGTGCCGCCATCGGCGGTGTGATCGGCAACCAGACGGGCTCCACTGCGCGCGGTGCCATCATTGGTGCCGTCGTTGGTGGTGCCACCGGTGCCATCATCGGACACCAGATGGATCAACAGGCGAAGGAACTCCAGCTCGAGATTCCTGGCGCCACCGTCACGCGCATCGGCGAAGGCATTGCCGTGACGTTCGCGTCGGGCCTGATGTATGACTTTGACTCCGATGGAATTCGCGCCGAAGCTGCCACCAACTTGCAGAACCTGGCCGCGAGCTTGCGTAAGTATCCCAATACGTCGCTCCTCGTCGTCGGGCACACCGATGCGTTGGGCTCGACGAGCTACAACCAGGACCTGTCGTTCCGCCGTGCAAACGCGGCGATGAACTATCTCGGCCGCTACGGCGTGAACGCGAGCCGCGTGAGCGCATCTGGTCGCGGTGAAGCCGAACCGTTGGGTTCCAATGAGACCGAAGCTGGTCGTCAGCTCAACCGTCGTATTGAAGTCGCGATTTACGCGAGCCCCGCTGCACGCGCGGGCAACTAACTCAGCTGGAACAGGAGCTCACACAATGAAGCATTCAATGATCTGGTCACGCGCAGCGCGTGTGGCGTTGGCGCTCGTCGTGTTCGTGCCGATGTCGGCGCGCGCACAGAGCTTGACCGAAGTGCCCGTGGTGGCCGCGCCGAGTGCCTCGGCAGTTGCTCCTGTGGGCCCGGTAGCGGTGCAAGTCGGTGTCTCGCGCGCAATGAGCGCGCAGGCTCCGATGATTGCTCAACAGCAGTCAGCTTCGCGTCGTGACGTCGCCTGGATGGTGCTCGGCGGCGCGACCCTAATCGTCGGCAGCATTGTTGGCGGCGACGGTGGCACGATCATCATGATCGTCGGTGGTGTAATCGGGCTCACCGGGCTGTGGCGCTACCTGCAGTACTCGTGAGTTCGACGCGGTCGCAGGGGCTACCACCGTGTGAGTGACACGGGTCCTGCGGCCGCACGCGCTCGCGACACATCGTGTGGCTCTGACCAAAACACACCAGTACGATCGCCCGATAACATTCGCACCACGAAGCGCGCATCGCCTGGCCCTGGATTCACTGGAATCGCAAGGTCGAGGCGAAACGTGCGTTTGCTCGTAACGGGATATGCCGCGAACAGCGACACGCCCACCGAGCCACGCAGCGGCGACGACACGCCAAACGGCGCGTCACCGGCCCAGATCTGACCCACGTCGGCCACCCATCCCGTTGCGAGTCCTGCGCGACGACTGAGCCACGGGAGCAAGCGCCGCTCTTCCACGCGCAACACAGCGCGTGTCGCCCCCGCATCGCTGCCTTCGGGAAACGCCAGCAATCCGCCTTCGTGATCGCGAAACGTCAACTGCGCCGGGAACGCGAGATTCTGCATCGTCGCGGCGGTGATGGTCACAATACGCGTGCGCGTCGACGAGGAGAGGCGGAGCCACGACAGCCGCGCGCTCCCCACCACTCCCTCCACTGACTCATTACGTCCCGTCACACGCCCCTCAGCGCGCGCCTTGAACGCAACGAACGAGCTGGTACCGCCCATCGCGAGGTAGATATCGCCAGCGGCCAGTATGTCGCGTGCGCCGTCCGAGCGATTGAAGCTCGGCGCAATCAGTCCATCTATTTCAAAGCCCGACGCGATGTCTTGTTCGGCGCGCAGCGTTTCAAACCGCCGCACTGTTCTGAACGTGAGATATCGCAAGCCACTGACGACGCCCAAGCGTCCGTTCGCGTGGGGACGATAGCGTCCGACGATAGTACTGTCGTACGTGGCGACGAGCCCCGAGTCTGTGCGGAGGAAGAGATCGGCGTCCGGCCGAATATCCGTTCCCATCAGCATCACGCCCGCGAGCCCCACCAGACGGCCCACGCGAACGCCCTCGATGCGTCGCACCCAACCCGCGTGATACGCCATGCGATTTGTGCGCACCACGACATCCTCTGCTCCGGGTCGGACCAGTGTCGGGAAGCCGGCCTCCTGCGATGCACTGAACTGCACGGCGTCCAGCTGGCCGACGGTGAGAAATGGCTCCGCATACTGCACGCGCCACAGACTGCCCAGCGGGCGTCGTTGCCATTCCGCATCGGCGAGTGCGGGTCGCCCGAGCGCGCCCGACTGACCGAATAGCACGCGGGTGCCGAATCGGTAGCCTGGCTGATGGTCCGCACCGACCACCGCCGTGACGCCACGTCCGCCCAAGTTCTGCGTGCCGATGCTCGCGGCCGACGGATTGAGGCCGCGGAATCGTACCGAGCCCACGATCGGCACTTCATCCACCACATCCACGAAAATACGAACGCCGCCTGTTTCATCGGGCGCGGCAGTGACGGCAGCAGATGCCACAAAGCGCTGCGCGCGCAGCAGCTGCGCCGACTCGCGGCGTCGCTGCTCGGTGCACACCTCGCCTTCACGCAAGCGCAGGTACGCGCGAATCACAAATGCACTCGTGCGTCGATGCTCAAGTCCCACCGCTTCCGTCGTCGCAGCGGCGGCGCGATCGGCCGCAGTGCGCTCCGAGGGACGATAGGTACGGATATCAATGCGCGACACCATCAAGCCGTCACAGCCAGCAAGTGCGGGGCGCACTTCAGCAGCAGGCGGCACATGCGGAGGCAAATCGGCGATCACGAGATTCCCGGTGGTGTCCCACGTGGTGGCAGCAAGAACTCGCGCGGCGACGTCCGCAGTCGAGTGAGCACGCGTGCGGTGAGTCCATCCGTGTCAGCGCGCACAATACCACGCGAGCGCAGCGCAACCTTCAGTGCGAGGACGAAGCTCACAACCAAATTTACCAGTCCAATGAGCGCGATGCCGAGCACGCTGACGAACACCAGCCACCAACCGGTGCCGAAATTCAGTGTGTACAGCGCATACGCCAAGTTTGCTGAGGCGAACGATACGTGGCGAATATCGAGAGGCAATCCAAAGAAGGACGCGACGGTGCCGGTTGCGCCGAGCAGACAACCAAAAATGAAGTTGCCGGCGAGCGCGCCAAAGTTGTACTCGACGTATACCGCCACACGGTCGAGGCGTTCGGTCCCCACGAGGCGCCGCAGCCATTTGACGCGACGCAGACGCTCTGGCATGCGGTGAAACAGCGACTGATTGTCGTAGTAGCCAGAGATGAGGCCACTGAGAAACAGATACACACCCGCAATCGCGGCGTGAAACAACGCGAGGCTCTTCCACGGGTGCAACTCGTGGAGCAGGTGGTCGGCCTTCTCCAGTGACACGGGTTCCCAACCCAGGAACTCGCCACTCACCATCACGATGGCAAGGGACGCGAGAAACCCAATGACAACATTGCCGGCGATGGAGACCCACTGCGTACGACTCACCTGCGCCGCCAACGTGGCGATACGGTCCAGGCGCTCGCTGCGGTCGGACGTGATATCGAGTGCCGCAGCGAGTGTCGCTGCCGTCATCGCGGGTTGCTTGGTGGCAATCGTCAGGTGGAGAATGTGTACCAAGACAAATCCCAGCCCGTAGATCAAGCTGAACGTCACGGCTTGCCAAAATCCGGGCAGCCCGAGGGACGCCGCGAGAATTTTGGCGAGGGCCATCACGCCGACGATGAGTCCAGCGCCAGCGGCCGCACGGAACATCGCAAAGTATTCACTCCGCGAGTCGGTCACATAGTGCTCGCCCGATTTGCTGGCGTGCTCCGTCACACGGCGGGCTAACAGTTGCGTCGTGCCCTCAAAGAGCTCACCAAACCGGTTGCGCCCGTTCTCCGCGCGAATGAGATGCACCATAAACTCTGCGGCGCGCGTACGAATCATTGTGGCATCGCTCTGGGCATCCGGTACGGCGAGTTGACGCAGGACACGCATCCGCTCGACGAGTTGTTCCGTGCGTGCGAGCACGAACACGAGGTTCACGCCCACACCCGTGTCGTGCGACTGTTTACGAATCTGCGCCACGAAGTGAGTGCAATGCCCGAGGAGCACCTCGAGATGCCCGTCGTGCGGTGCGGCATTCTCGCTCTGAGCGTGCACCGAGAGAAAGTGTCGCACCTCATCACTCTGTGCGAGAAACGGCGACTCGTCGCGTGCGAGCGCTGGTACATAGCGCACCAGTGCGGGATCCATGCCCAACGCCGCCAAGCGATGCGACGTCATCCGCATCGCCTCGAAGAGCTCGGCGCGAATGTGCGCACGCACCGGCGCGAACGATGCATCGAAGCAGCCCAGTTGCTCGAGCAGCGTCAACCACCGTTCGGTTGGAATCGCCGCGAGCCACCGACCATCGTCCGCTTCGTCAAACACTTCCGCGACCAAGTCACGCAGAAAATCTGGATCAACCGCAGGCGGAAGCAGGCGCCCGAGCAATCGCTCCCACAAGCCAGAGAAGAATCCGGAACTGGTGAGCACGCCAGACTCTGCGTACAGCGTGCGGTGCATGCGCGAGAGCAAGACCGCACGCACGTGCGCGGCGAGGGCTGCCGCGAGCGCGGGTTCGGATTGCAGCCGCGCAATCAACGCGTCCAGCGGTGCCGCGGCGGGTGCCCCAGACGCGCGCGCCGCGCGCAGAATCTGTACCAACCGCCCCAGAAACTCGCCGGAGAGCTCCGCGGGCTGGTGCGCGATCTCCTCAAGAAGGAGGTCGAGACCGTCGAGCAGCGGAGGAGTGGTGGGCGCAGTCACACACCCAATGTGTGGCTAGAAGCTCCGCCGCGACAGCCGCAAACTCGTTAGGTAGGCTCCAAACAGCGCGCGTGACTGTGGAACGTGCCGGCCGGCCACCGATACGGCTCCGAGATGCTCGACGGGGTTGACAAATGAGCCGCCGCGCAAAATGTGCGGCCGGTGATGAAATAGACGTACACGTTTGGCGCGAACGTCGCGACCCGTTGTGGGTCTCGCGGCAGCACGATGCGGCGTTTCAGCACGCGCGTGAGCTCCGCCTCGAGGTCGCGCGCGTTGGCCCACCGCGCACCGCGCTTGAGGGCCGGCACGATGGCCATCGAGTCCTCGTGCGCTTCGCTAATGCCGATGAACACCGAGAACGGCTGCTCTGTAGCGCGATCTGCAAACGGTAGCGTGCCACGCGTGGAATCGGCGTACTCAATGATCAGTGCTACCATCTGGTCCACGTGCGATTGCCGGACAGCGTCCGCCGCACGCAACTGGGTTGGGTCTACCGCACGATGTGGCGAGCAACTCCACATCGCGGCGACAACGGCCACGGTCACTAGGCGTCGGTAGCGGCTCATCCTCTGAATAGACTGCGCCTTCCGCTTTCGCGCCACTACATTCAAGCAGGAACTCGACTCTGCTGTTCTGTTTACGAAGCGACGAATGGAGCATACGATGGACGACAAGTCAGGCGGCAAGTGCCCGGTCAATCACAGCGCAACGCGATCCACCGCAGTCGGTGGGCGCTCGAATCGCGACTGGTGGCCCAACGCACTCAACCTCGGCATTTTGCATCAGCGCCCGCCCGCGTCCAATCCTCTGGGCGCGTCGTTCAATTACGCCGAAGCATTCAAGACGCTCGATCTCGAAGCCCTGCGCCAAGACCTCACTGCGCTGATGACGGACTCGCAAGATTGGTGGCCGGCCGACTACGGCCACTACGGGCCACTGTTCATTCGCATGGCGTGGCATAGCGCCGGCACGTACCGCACGGGCGACGGTCGCGGTGGTGCGTCAAACGGCACGCAGCGCTTTGCGCCCCTCAACAGTTGGCCCGACAATGGCAATCTCGACAAAGCGCGTCGCCTGCTCTGGCCGCTCAGGCAAAAGTACGGCCAAAAGATTTCGTGGGCCGACCTGATGATTCTCGCCGGCAACGTGGCGATGGAATCGATGGGCTTCAAGACGTTTGGTTTTGCTGGTGGCCGCGCCGACGTGTACGAGCCTGAGCAAGACATCTACTGGGGACCAGAAGCCGAGTGGTTGGGCGACAAGCGCTACACGGGTGATCGGCAGTTAGAGAATCCGCTCGCGGCCGTGCAGATGGGACTCATCTATGTGAATCCCGAAGGTCCCAACGGCAATCCCGATCCGCTCGGCTCGGCGCGCGACATTCGCGAAACGTTCAAGCGCATGGCGATGAACGACGAAGAAACCGTCGCGCTCGTGGCCGGTGGACACACGTTTGGTAAGACGCACGGCGCAGGCGATCCGGCGCTCGTGGGCCCCGCGCCAGAAGGCGCATCCATTGAAGAGCAGGGCCTCGGCTGGAAGAACGCGTTCGGCAGCGGCAAGGGCGATGACAGCACCACGTCGGGCCTCGAAGGCGCGTGGACGCCGAATCCCATCAAGTGGGATCACGGCTACTTCGACACGCTCCTGGGCTACGAGTGGGAACTGACGAAGAGTCCGGCGGGCGCACATCAGTGGACGCCCAAGGATGCGGCGGCGAAGACCACCGTGCCTGACGCGCACGACAAGACCAAGCGTCACGCGCCGATGATGACAACCGCCGACATGGCGCTGCGCACGGATCCCGCGTACCTCGCCATCGCCAAGCGCTTTCACGCGAACCCCGCGGAGTTCGCGGACCTGTACGCGCGCGCGTGGTTCAAGCTCACGCACCGCGATATGGGCCCGCGCGCACGCTACTTGGGCGCGCTCGTGCCTAAGGAAGATCTCATCTGGCAGGATCCAATTCCCGCCGTGAATCACGCGCTCGTTGACGCCAAGGACATCGCCGCACTCAAGGCGACGATTCTTGCATCGGGTTTGCCCATCGCCCATCTCGTTTCTACGGCGTGGGCATCCGCGTCGACGTTCCGCGGTTCCGACAAGCGCGGTGGTGCCAATGGCGCGCGCATTCGCCTAGCGCCGCAGAAGAGCTGGGACGTGAATCAGCCCGCGCGCCTAGCCAAGGTGCTCGGCGCGCTCGAAGGCATTCAGCAGACGTTTAACGCCGCGCAGACGGGCGGCAAGATGATTTCGCTCGCCGACGTGATTGTGCTCGCGGGCAACGCCGCCGTTGAAGCCGCGGCGAAGAAGGCGGGCATCACGCTCGATGTGCCGTTCACGCCGGGGCGCATGGATGCGTCGCAGGAGCAGACGGATGTGGAATCGTTCAGCGTGCTTGAGCCCGAGGCCGACGGATTCCGCAACTATCAGAAGGCGCAGTACACCGTCTCCGCAGAGGAGATGTTGGTGGACCGCGCGCAGTTGCTCACGCTGAGCGCGCCCGAGATGACCGTGCTCGTGGGCGGTCTGCGCGTGCTCAACGCCAACGTTGGTCAGTCGGCACTTGGCGTGTTCACCGCGCGGCCGGAGACGCTCACGAATGACTTCTTCGTGAACCTGCTCGACATGCGCACCACGTGGACGGCCACGTCCAACGGCGTGTTCGAAGGGCGCGACCGCACCACGGGCGACGTGAAGTGGACGGGCACGCGCGTCGATCTGATCTTCGGCTCCAACTCGCAGCTCAGGGCAATCGCCGAGGTGTATGCAGCGAGTGATGCGCACGAGAAGTTTGTGCGCGACTTCGCGGCGGCATGGTCCAAAGTGATGAATGCGGACCGCTTCTAGGGTTAAGCCTTTCGACTGATAGCAGAACAGAGGGCGCACTCCTATTCTCTAGGAATGCGCCCTCTCTCTTCTCGTCTATTTGTGGCTGGCCTCCTTGTGGCCGCCGCCTGTGCCATCAACCCCGTGACGGGTCGCCGAGAGTTGGCGCTCGTCTCCGAAGCGCAGGAGATCGCGATGGGTCGCGAAGGTGCGGCCTCGGTCGCCTCGAGCATCGGATTGCATTCCGATGCGGCATTGCAGACGTGGGTGAACGGAATGGGTCAAACGCTGGCCGCGAAGTCTGAACGCCCCAATCTGCCGTGGGAATTCAAAGTGGTGGACGACGCATCGGTCAATGCGTTTGCGCTGCCCGGTGGATTCATCTTCGTCACGCGCGGTTTGCTCACGCAGCTCACGAGCGAAGCCGAACTCGCCTCAGTGATTGGACACGAGATTGGTCACGTCACGGCGCGCCATAGTGTGCAGCAGATGAGCCGCGAGCAGTTGGCTGGTGTCGCGCTCGGTGTGGGTGGCGCGATCTCTCCGACGATTGCGAAGTACGGACAGGTGGCCGGCGCTGGACTCGGCTTACTGTTTATGAAGTACGGCCGCGACGACGAGACGCAGTCTGACCGACTCGGGTTCCGCTACGCGCTGACCAATGGGTACGACACGCGCGAGATGGCGGACGTGTTTCGCATGTTCCAGGCGCAGGACGCGGCACAAGGTGGTGGACGCTTGCCCGAGTGGCAGTCCTCGCATCCAGATCCGGGCAATCGCGTCGCGACCGTCGAACGTCTCGTCGCCGCATCGGATGCGAACTTCGACGCGCTGCGGATCGGCGAACCTGAGTATCTGCGACGTCTCGATGGCATGGTGTACGGCGAGAACCCCCGTCTTGGATTCTTCGTGGGTTCGCTGTTCGTGCACCCCGACCTCAGGTTCTCGATGCGCTTTCCCGATGGCTGGAAGACACGCAACTCTGCAGACGCCGTGCTGGCGGTGAGCACGGATCAGGACGCGATGGTGGAATTGCGCGGGGCCAACGGCTCGGCGGCGCAGGCTGCGCAAGCCTTCTTTGCGCAGGAAGGACTCACTGCGACCGCGCAGACGCGCGGAACGGTGCACGGCAACAACGTCGTGCGCGGTGGATTCACCGCGGCGGCCGAAGGCGGCGTAGCCGTGCGTGGCGTTGCGCAGTTTATCGAGTATGGCGGGCAGACGTGGCAGATCACCGCGTACACCGCCGCGACGACGTTCGACAAGTACGCAGCGGGCTTTGAGCGCGCCTTCACAAGCTTTGCGCGCCTCACCGACGCCACTGCGCTCGGCGTGCAGCCACACCGCGTGCAGCTCACCACGCTCACTCGCGCGATGACACTCACGCAGGTCAATGCGGCGCAGCCGTCGAGTATCTCGCTCGCCGAGCTGGCGATTATCAACGGTGTAACTGCCACAGAGTCGCTGCCCGCGGGGCGGATCATCAAGCGAGTGACGGGTACCGCGCTGCCGAAGACGGTTTCTGCTCCGTAACGGCAGGCGGTAGCCCTCAACGGTATTGCGTTTACTTCGCGAGCAGCATGGGGAGCGACGCCTCTCGCCAATCGCGGCGTGAGGCGTGTTCTGCAACCCACGCACGGCTGAATACATCGCGCGCTTCCGCAGCAAGTTCTGGAGTGAGTCGAGTGACGCCCTTCTCAAGCGCCCCACGGGCATCCACAGACAACGTGGCGTGATACGCGGCATCGAACTCCAGTCCGCGCTCAGCGCGACGCAGGTTGGTCTCCACAATCCACCGTTCTGGATTGGAAAGATTGAGTCCGCCCAACCAGAGCGCGGAGATCACGAGCACGCCAGGCGCAAACCGATGCCGCGCACCGCGCAGCACGGTGAATCCAAACCATGCGAGCATCAACGCCACCCAAATGAGCACGGCGAATGCCATCACGCGGTCTTCGGTGAGACCGAAGTGCTTCAGGTACATCGACAGACGCATCATCGCCGACGTGAGCACGGCGCCCACGAGGACGAGCAGCACGAAGCCGATCGAGCGCAGCAAACCACGGGACTTGGTGTCGTCGCGCTCGAGCACTTCGTCGGACACGAGTAGTACGCCGAGCACGATGCCGGCAATCACAATGAGTTCAAAGAAGCCACGGCGTGCATACTCCGCAACCGTGATGTCGCTGGTCATCGCGAGGTACGTGCTGCCGCCGAACATGGCGCTCACTTGCAAGCCAATCCACAGCGTAAGCAGCAGAGCGAGGCCGCCGAGCAGCGGGAACAGCGTGACGAATGCCACGCGCAACTTGAGATGCACGGAAGAGAGCGGCGTCTGCACCGGAGTGATGGACCCGCGAATCAAGCCAGCAGCAACCCACCCGGCAAACAGAATGCCGAGTATGTGGCCGATGATTTGCACGTCGAGCAGATCGGCGACGCGCTGCAGGAACGCAGCGAACACCGGATCTGATTCACCAAGCAACGCAGCGACAATGAGTAGCACTGGCGCGGCGGCAATGGTGCCAATCGCCAGTCCGCCGAGCGAGCGACGTTGCTCCGCGCCCACTGGTGTTGGCGCGGCGTCACGCAATGCGAGCGTGGGTGCACCAACCACAAGCGTGGCTGCGGTGGCGAGGCCGCCCGCGACCGCATCGCGCGGTTCAAGCTGCGCGAGCGACTTGCCACCAGCGCGCCACGTGATCAACGCCGCGGTTACGAGCAGCGCGAACATGTTAAACATGTACAGCATATCTGCTTCGCGGAGCACCAAGAAGACTGCAAGCACCGCGCCTGCAGCGAGCAGCACGCGACGGTCGCGCGCGTGCTCGGCGTCCACTGCCTTTGACGCAGCGAAGGCCACTGCGATAATGCCAAGCAACCAGATGGTGAGGCCAGCGCGCGGCGCGTTGACGCGCAGCAGCCAGTTGCCGGCCACGCCGAGTATCAGTGCCGCACCCAGTAGCTGTCGGGCGAGGGTCGGGTTCATACGTGCTCCGTCATTGGGATGTTCCCGTAGCGGCGCTCGCGCGCCGCGAAGTTGGCGAATACGGCATCGAGTTCAGCCGTGGTCAGGTCAGGGAAGTGCACATCAAGGAAGGCGAGCTCTGCGTACGCGCATTCCCACAACAGGAAATCCGACAACCGATGTTCGCCGCCCGTGCGCACGAGCAGATCAACCGGTGGAAGGATGGTCGCACCGGTTGGGACATCGCGCCGGCCCGCGTCGAGTGCGAGCGCGCCCTGCATTGCTTCGCGGCTCGAGTAATCAATCGCCACACGCAGATGCATTCGGCGGCCGCCGAGTGTCCGCTGTTCGGCGTCTTCAATGGCGGACACGAGCGCTACCGGTAGGCGATCGCGACGGCCAATCATCGAAAACCGAATCCCATTCGCCACGAGCGATGAGAGTTGGCGGTCGATGTGTGAGGCAAACAGCTCAAACAAGAAACCCACTTCTTCGCGCGGACGCTTCCAATTGTCACTGGAGAAGGCGTACAGCGTCAGTTGATTCACACCCACGCGCGCACAGTGCGCCACGACTTCGCGCACGGTGTGTGCGCCGCGCACGTGTCCCATCCACCGCGGACGTCCGCGGCGTGCCGCCCAACGACCATTGCCGTCCATGATGACGGCGACGTGTTTCGGAATCATCAGCCGCCCCCCACACGCTTGATGAGCGCTTCCATATGCGCCAAGTACTGTTCGAGCGCGCGGCGGCCGGCAGCCGTGAGCTTGAACTCCGTGCGGGGAATGCGGCCGTCGAATCCCTTCTTGCAACTGATGTAGCCGGCGTCTTCGAGCTTGCGCGCGTGCACCGAGACGTTGCCATCGGAGGTCTCGAGGAGCGCTTTGATTTCGTTAAACGTGAGCGACTCGTGCACGGCCAACGCCGAGACGATGGCCAAGCGCACGCGCTCGTGAATGACACGATCGAGCGCGATCGGCATGGAGGCGTCTCCATCGACGGACTTCAAGGTGATCTCTGTGTCGCGCGGTTCGCGCGCTTCGTTGCGACGGGCCTTAGCCACCGTGCCTCCGGGCAATGCGCACGCCAAAGACCGCCTGCAGGCCCCCGAATCCGAGGGCCATCATCAGGTCGCCGTTAGCAGCGGGTGTGAAGAGCGCGATGGCGCCCAGTGCGATGAAGCCGATGCCCATGAGCGGCACGGCACGAATCGAAAAAGATCCGGCGGTGGTGACTCCCACGCCGTAGAGCAGCAACCACGCGCCTGGCAGCACACGCTCGGCGAGGTGCGGCTCAATGCCCGGCGCGAAGGGATCAACGAGTGCGAGTGTGAGCAGTGCGCCGGCGAGAATCGCGGGCCAGAAGCTCAGGAAGAACTTTCGTGCGG
>JAYUWY010000245.1:0-1728 GCA_043753285.1 Gemmatimonas sp.
AAGGGCGGCGAAGCCACCGCGCTCGTGGAGCAGTATGTGCGCTGGGGCGCTGGGCCGCGCGCGGGCCAAGCGCTGATCCTCGGCGCAAAGGCCGCAGCGCTGCTTGCTGGCCGTCACAACGTTTCGCCCGACGACATTCGTCGCGTGGCGCGTCCCGTGTTGCGTCATCGCGTGCTGCCCAACTTTGCCGCTGAGGCAGAGGGCATGACCGCCGAGCGCATTGTGGATGATTTGATTGAGCGCGTGGCTGAGCCGCGCGGACTCACCGGGATCTAGCGATGCCGGTCGGCCCGTACGGCGCGCTGCTCGACGCCGTGCGCGGCGTTCGTTGGCCTGCGCGACGACCCGTGCCGCAGGGTGCGCCTGGCGCACATCAAGCGAGATCGCGCGGCGCGGCGCCGGAGTTCGCGGAGTATCGCCCGTATCGCCAAGGTGACGATCCGAAACGTTTGGACTGGAAACTCCTCGCCCGCAGCGATCGCGCGTTCATTCGACTCGCGCCTGATCACGCAGTACTCGGCACCACGTTTCTCGTGGACGCGAGCGCGTCGATGGATTTTTCGGATAAGTGGCTGCAGGCCAAGCGACTCACGATTGGACTCGCGGCGGCTGCGCACGCGGGTGGTGATCCGGTTGGTTTGACGCTCGTGACATCTGCTGGTGCGCGCAGACTGGAGCCGCGCACGCGGCAAGGTGTTGTGGGAGATTGTGCACGCTCGCTCGATGCGGCGCGTCCTTCTGGTTCGCTGACTCTAGCAGATCACGTTGGAAACTCAGCACCGCGTTGCGCGGTTGTCACCGATTGCTTGGGCGATGTCGATGCGATGCGCGCGGCGCTGGCGCGCCACATCGTGAAGGGCGGGGAAGCGTATCTCATCTACATAGTCTCTGCGGCGGAACTCGCGGCCGGCGATACGGCGATGCTAGCGACGGATCCTGAAGATGAGCGCGTGCAGCGTCCGCTGTTTGCGGCCACGCGCGATGGGTATCGCGAGCGATTTGATGCGTTTCGCGCGGACGTGTCGCGCGCGATGCGTGCGGATGGCGTGCATGTGTTTGAAGTGCGCGACGACGATGCCGCGGAAGTTCTTGTGCGGCGCATTGCGCGCCCTGCGGAGACGACGCGATGAGTTTTCTTGCGCCGTGGATGTTTGTGGCGGGAGTGATGGCTGCGGTAGGCGTGGTGGCGTTGCATTTGCTGTCCACGCGGCGGCCGCCAGCGCAGCCGTTGCCAACGGCGCGCTTTGTGCCGGAGTCCGATGTGCGCGCGGTGGCTCGTACTTCCAAGCCTACAGATTTGTTGTTGCTCGCGTTGCGCGCGTTGGCGGTATTGCTGATTGGTCTCGCGTTCGCGCAGCCCATTCCCGATGCACCAGGCCCGCGTGTGCGAAGTGTGGTGGCGCTGGAGTGGACGACTGCGCTTGCTGACGTCGAGTCAGTGCGGGCAACGGCCCTCGCGCGACTTGCTGAAGGTGATGCGCTGGTCGTCTTTGATACCGCCGCGCGTGTGATTGCTGTGAGCGAGCTCGCGGCGCTGCCCTTGCCAACCGTGCGCCGCGCGTCGCTCTCGCCCATGCTTGTAGCAGCACGCGATGCGGCAGCCGAGATTGCGCGCGGCGCCGACTCGCTGCGACTTGTGATTGTCTCTGCGATGCCGACGGACGGCGTTGATGCCGCGACTGGCGCGCTGCGCGGTGGCTGGCCGGGACGCATCGAAGTCGTGGCAAT
>JAYUWY010000246.1:0-1722 GCA_043753285.1 Gemmatimonas sp.
TTCCCTTCCCGCCGACGCTTTCGCGTGCGTCGCCCCGACACCTTTGCACTCTGGATACTCGGCTACGCCGGCGACGCGCGCGTGGTGAGTCCACCCGCAGTCGCGGCACGCGTGACTGATTTGGCGAAGGCCACGCTCGCGAGCTACGCAGTATGACGAATCCAGATTCTGCAGCGACCACAGCCGCAGAGCAGTTGCGACGTCTGCTACTCGCGCTGCCTGCGTTGGCCGACGATCAAGTGCACTCGGTGGCCGACATCGCGCAGCGCGTGGGCACAACAGACGATGTGATTCGGCGCGATCTCACGACGCTTGTGAATAGAGTGGGCGATGAGCCGGGTGGATTCACCGAGGGCGTGTCGCTGTTGCTCTCGACAGACACGGTGCAGTTCCTCACGCCCACGGGACACTTTCGGCGCCCGATGGCTTTGACGCGCACGGAACTGCAGTCGCTGGATCTGGGATTAGCTATGCTCTCGCAAGAATCGCCGCCTGATGAGCGCGCAGGGATTGCTCGTGCGCGTGAGCGTGTGCGACTCGCGGCGGCGGCCATCCCTGCGGACGATGCGACGATTGGAACTGAGCACGCGGCGGCACTTGGGCGTGAAGTTGCCAGTGAAGTAGAGCAGCGGCGCGCACTGCAGGAATGCATTCGCGCGCGACGCGTGGCGACGATTCGCTATCAGTCAGCGTCGAGCACAGCGATCGATGAGCGACGTGTGCAACCGCTGGGCGTGGTGTGGGCACGCGGTGCGTGGTTCTTGGTGGCGTGGTGCGAGCGACACAATGGGATTCGCGTGTTCCGTTGCGATCGCGTGGTGTCTGTGAAGTGCGAAGAGGAGAAGTTCACTCCGCCCGGCGGGTTCTCGCTGGAGTCCGTGCTGCGCGAAGGCAAAGTGCTCTCGAGCGATGACGCCACGAAAATGCGCGTGCGCTATTCGGCACGCATTGCGCGGTGGATCGCGGAGCGCGAGGGTGTTGCGGAGGAAGCCGACGGCTCCGTCGCGATGGATGTGCCGGTGTTTGACGAGGCGTGGGCGGTGCGTCGTGTGCTGCGCTATGGGCCCGAGGCGGTGGTGGAGTCGCCGGAGAGTATGCGAATGCTACTGAGAGAGCATCTCGCGAAGTTGATCGCGAGCTGCTCGTGACTCCTCAGTGCCAGGTGAAGCCGAGTCCGAACTGAATCAAGTTTGCTGAGACCTTGAGTCCGGTTGCTTCATCGTTGAAGTCCAGCTCGCCTTTGCTGGAGACGAGGAAGTTGGCGAACGGCGTGAGGGAGAAGTTTTTTCCCACGCGAATGTCGTATCCGGTGCCGAGCGAGAGTCCGAGTGCGCTTGCACTGACCTCGTCAACGCCGTCAGTCTCGGTGTAGAGCGCGAGACCAAGCCCACCCTTCAGGTAGAAGCCCTGTTCCACGTTGGGATACCACTGAACGACGGCGCTGTAGAATCCCAGCGATTGGTCGTAGCCACTCTCGCTATTGCTCCAGCCATTGGATTCGAAAGCCACAAGCACGCTTGGGCTGACGTGTCCGCCGAGTCTGAGATAGCCAGAGAGTGCAGTCGTGCGATCGGACGTGCAGAAGTCGCATTCGGAGCCGGCGCTTCCACTACCAAGTCCAAACGAGATGCCAAACCCTTCGCGGGTTTGCGGACGCGGAGCGGCTTGAGCGAAGGCGGCCGTGGAGAACGAGAGCGTGAGCACTGTAGCGAGCAGGATTCG
>JAYUWY010000247.1:0-1719 GCA_043753285.1 Gemmatimonas sp.
ACGATAGTGGTGAGCGCACCTGGATTGACGGTCGCGGTCGCCGAGCCGGAGATGCTGCCCATCGTGGCGCGAACGGTCGCGCCAAATGTGCCAGCAACCGTGCCCGCGGTGAAGAGACCAGTGCTGCTCACGGTGCCACCGCCGGACACGACGGTCCACGTGGGCGTAAAGACGATGACATCACCACCGGCGTCGCGTGCAACTGCCACATACTGTTGTGTGGCGCCAATTGCCAAGGCGGGCGCGGTGGGCGTCACTGTGATTGTCGCAATCACCGGCGGCTCACTGGGGTTGTCGCACGCCGAGCTGAACACAGCCGCAGCGAGTACGAAACCAACAGCTAGTCGCCGCGAGACTACGACTCGGGCGGACTTGAACAGACGATATTTTGACATTTGAACCCCATTGCGATTTGTAGTGCTTCTTGAGGACGCGTACTTCTCCTCTGATATTCGCGCGGGAAACGGGTGAGGACTATCGCTCAAATGGGTGAGACTGTGGGGATACCCTCTTGGGGTGAATCTGTGGGCGCACAGGCAAGCGGTCCGAGCGGTCCGAGCGGTCCGAGCGGTCCGAACGGACCGATGTTCTGATCCGCCCGGACGCCTGCCCTCGGTGCTTCTTACTGCGCGTTCACGTCCTGCTTACTGCTTGACGACCGTGCTGCTCGCCAACGAGACCGCGGTCTGCGCGAACAAGCGACCGTTCGCGTGCGATCCCGTGCCCATCGTAATCGCCGTCTGCGACATCACCTGGCCAACGATGCGAGCGGTCGTGCCAACGGTGACCGTACCCGCCACTTGCCAGTAGACGTTTGCCGGAAGCGCTCCGCCGGTGAGAATGACGCGCTTGCCCGACGCCTGCGTGAGTCCACCGGCGATCTGGAAAATCCACACATCATTCGCCGATCCGCTCAACGTGACGTTGGTCGGAATCGTGACGGTGTTGCTCCACTTGTAGAGACCTGCCGGGAGCGTCAAGCCGCCAATGTTGCCAGCAGCGAGTTCGACGTGGTCCGGCAACGTGCGACCAGCCGCATCCGTGTAGGCTGTTTGCATCGCGCCGATTGCCGCGGTGAGATTCGCCGGCGTCGGCGCAGCGTAACCCGGCGCGTACACGCCTCCACTCACCTGCGGAGACGTAGCGAACGCAGCACCGGCGCCCAGCGAGAGCGAGAAGCCGGTGATGTATGTGGCCGCCGCCGGACTCACACCGATGTCGCCGGTGATAGCCGAGGTCGGCACGGTGGAGATGCCGGTCTTCGCAAGAATCGCGTAGGTCGACGAAGGACCGAGCATGACTGGAGCTGGTCCGTGACCATTGGCCCCGCCGGTGCCGGTGCCTACGCCGGGCTCGGTCGGTGAGAGATTGTCCTGCGGACCGGTGCTCTCGCCGCACGCTGCGACCGAGGCGACGGCAACGAACGCCACCGTGATAAAGCCGGTCCAAGAGACATTCTTTTTATCGAGCATCTGCATCTCTGCGAATAAGAAGTGTGGCGTCGGTTCACGACTGAGCGCGATCAGGGCTGCGTGACGACATTCATCTGCAGAGTGACCGCGGTCTGCGCCAACAGGCGACCGTTCACGGTGGCACCAGTCGCGAGAGTGATGCCGGTCTTGCCCAACACAATTCCTTCCATATGAGCCGTCGTACCAAGTGCGACGACGTCAGCCGACTGCCAGAAGATGTTGCCGGCTCGTGCGCCACCGCTGAGGA
>JAYUWY010000248.1:0-3504 GCA_043753285.1 Gemmatimonas sp.
GCCGCAAATTTCGCTTCATCCACAACGGCGCTGGCCGTTTCGTCGCGCACCACGCGTGCCGACACGGTGACGTGACCGCGGGCGATGCGCTGCCGCAAGCACTCGCGAACCTCGCCTTCCCACTTGCTGATCGCTTGCGGGAGTTTGAGGCTCGGATTGAAGAATCGATGGTTGACGGAACGCAGCTCCACGCTGATGCGCGAACCGCCGACAGGCCCTTCGGCCCCTCCGAAACCAGTCATGCTACGAATCATAAGAGTCTCATAAAGTATTCTGCCACAACAACTTGGGCAAGCTGCACTCTAGTTCCAGAAGACCCAACGAACGCCGTATTGCTGGATCATGCGCGGCATCAAGTAGCCCGGCACCGTTTCGTAGACTTCGCCCAGGAAGTTGCGGTTGTGGAAGAAGATGTGCGCATCCCCAAGACGAATGTCGATCAGCAGCGAGAGCGCGCCGTTGCCCTTGGCCTTCTCCACGCCGCCAACTCCATCCGGAGCGAGCATGTCGCTGCGATAGTCGTGCACGAGGCTGCTGCGCAGCAGAAACTTGTCGCGCTTGAGCCAACGCTGGAATCCAGTCTCAATACTTAACGCTGCTCTCGAAACAACCTTGGGGCGATAGAACTCCTCGCTTCCCCAATCGATTCCGTGCGCCTCGAGCGAGAACGGTCCCCAAATCGGACCGCCGAACGCTACGAACAAGCCCTGCGACTCCGGAATCACGCGGGCTGTGTACGCCGTGTCGTAGACCGCCATTCCCATAGCGACTGCTTCGGAGCGCTGAACTGCACCCGCAGTTATCCATCGACGCGCGAACTCTACGCCCACCTCGACCCGCGCCGTTGAGCGGTCGCCCAAGTCGCCGGAATGCTGCGTGGCGACGGCGCCGACATGCAGCCAACCCAACGGGTGAATGCGTCCTGCAAGATCGAGGCGGTTCGTTGAGTCTGGACCTTCGAGTTCAGCCGCAGCAGACAAGGCGATACGCGACGTACCCCACGCAGCACGTACACTCGGTGAAAGTCGCGTCTCGCCTCCGCGCACCCGATAGCGTGCGGCGCCGGACACCCGCAGCGCGCCACTCGTCAAACCGCCGGTGACCACAAACTGTGACTGCGACACCAGCGTATCGGGATCAGGTATCGTCGCGTTGCGCGCGAGCGAGTCGCTCTCGATGCTCTGTTGCGACGCGGCGATCGCCTGGAGCCACACGCCCGAAGAATCGGGATTGCGATACGCGACGCGCAGATACCCGAGTCGGTCGCTGCCATCGAACGGCTTGATGGCGGACTCCACGGGTGTGGCGCGAATGTAGCGACGCGTTGGTGCGCGATCGCGCGCGGTGGTCATCGCGACCGCGTCCACACTCCACATATCGTACGCCCAGCCGATGCGCGAGACACCACCAAACGAATCGCCGTCGCCGCGAGTGAGGCCGTTCAGAGTCGTGAACTGCTGTGCGGCGAACTGAATCCCGAGTCCGCTGTCGAAGCGCTTCCCGTAGTAGCCACGATACATCGTGAAGTTCTCAGAGCCTGCGCCCACATCCACGCGAGTAGTCGCCGTGGTGTTCACCACCCGCCACGTGCGCAGATGCACGCGCAATTCACCAGCGGCGCGCTCGACGGCGACTTCTTCGAGTCCGTAGAGCGGAATCGTCGCGAGGTCGAGCTGCCCGTGCATGCGCGGATCCAGAGCATCGTACTCCACGCCGTCGAGGAACACGCGCACGCGACCCTGCTCGCCATACCAACTGGTGACCACCGGTGACATCAACCAACTCGAGCGCACAACGCTCGCGCCAGGAACCTCGGCGATGAGCTCCGCGAGGCTCGTTGCCCCCGTGAGATAAATCTGTTGGCGATTCCACACGAGCTGCGCGCCGCGCGATTCAGGCGTGCGCGGGCGCTCACTCACGGCAAACGGCGCTTTGATCGTGTCGCGTGGAATGGTGGTCGTGTCAGCGGTGGCAGTCGCGGTGTCGCGCGGCGCGGCCGGCACAACCTGCGCGCCAAGCGATGTCGCGAATGCTGCCAGCAGAACGCCAATTCGCAGCAACGTCAGCGCGCTCTCCCGCGCACAAACTCGACGAACGTGCGCACCGGTGTACCCGTCGGTCCCTTGGGCATCACGACCAAGTCCGACTCTGAGTATGCCGTGCCTGCCACGTCCAGATGCACCCACGGTGTGTCTCCAGCGAAGTGCTGCAAGAAGAGCCCCGCGGTGATCGTTCCCGCGCCGCGACCGCCGATGTTTCGCAAATCGGCAACGTCGGACTTGAGCTGTTCTTTGTACTCCTCAAACAACGGAAGTTGCCATCCCACTTCGCCGCCGCGCTGCCCCGCCGCGAGCACTTCGTTGACGACGGACTGATCGTTGCCCATCACGCCAACCGTGACGTTGCCCAACGCAATCACAACCGCGCCCGTGAGCGTTGCGGCGTCCACCATCGCCGTCGGCCTATACTGCTTGGCAAAGTGCAGCACGTCGGCCAGCACGAGACGGCCTTCGGCATCGGTGTTCTGAATTTCAATCGTCGTGCCATCAGACGCGGTGACGACATCGCCCGGCTTCACGGCGTCGCCGTCTACCACGTTTGTGGTGGAGCCGACGAGCCCAACGACGTTGATTTTGAGCTTCATGCGCGCGATGGCTTCCATCGCGCCGAGCACGCCAGCAGCGCCACACATGTCGAACTTCATGAGCTCCATGCCCGGCGCGGGCTTGATGCTCACTCCGCCGGTGTCGAAGCAGAGGCCCTTGCCGATGAGCGCAACGGGACGCTCACCCTTCTTTCCACCGTTGTACTCAAGCACGATGAGCTTGGGATCCTGCGTCGTGCCCTGTGCGACAGCCAGGAATGAACCCATGCCGCGCGCGGCCATATCCCGACGGCCAAGCACAGTGGCTTTCATCTTGTGGCGCCTTCCAATGTCGCGCGCGGTGGCCGCAATGAATTCTGGCGTGCAGATGTTGCCAGGCAGCATCGCCAGACGACGTGCGAGTCGCTGACCTTCGGCGACTGCCGTGCCCGCGCTAAGCGCGTCCTTGCCCTTCGCCACGTTCGATACGTAAAGCGACACCGCACCAAGCGGCGTCTTCTTGGCTGCCGGAGCCTTCTTCAGTTCGGTGAACTCCCAGCTGCCAAGCGAAAGTCCGACGATTGCACCTTCAAGACGTGCATCGGTGAGATCTGCAGCCCAGAGTTCCGCCTTCGCGATGCCCATCGCATTCGCTTTGCGACCGGCAAGCGTCGCAGCGCGAGTGACGCCCGCGACGTCACCGCGACCGGAGCCCACGAGCAGAATGCGCGTCGGTCCTTCGCCGTTGCCAACGAGCAACAGCGAATCATCCTTCGCGCCGGTGAAGTCCTTGTTGCCGAGCGCTCGCGTGATGACACCACCCACACGCTTGTCGAGCGGACGCAGGGCGGCCGGCACCGACGTCGTGTCTGCAGGTAGTAGCGCTACAAACAGTGCCGCCGCGCTGTCCTGCGGCCGCT
>JAYUWY010000249.1:0-1718 GCA_043753285.1 Gemmatimonas sp.
AACGTGTGAGGACGCGGCGGCCGATGCGGCGTCACAGCCGGCAAGGCAGAGCAGGGCGACGGCGAGGGCCAGGGCCCGGTGGGGGAGGTACATACTATAAGGATACCATTTGCCCCCTAGGGAGGCGACTCACTACGGCTTTGTGACGCCGTCCTAGGCCGCTGGGTAGGTGATGGCACGGCAGCAGGTGGCGCCGCGAGGGGTTCGGGATTCATTTGGAGACACAAGTCGTGGTTATTCTTTAGTGACTTGCGCCACAAGTGACACTCGCGTTACCCTAAGCGGTCGGTCTACCCCCTTTGCTGGGGAGAAGTTCCTGTGTAGGTAACGCCTAGTTGTACCTGCATTCGCTCTCGAGCGATTGCCGTTGTTGGTTCGGCGGTTACGTGTGCATTACATGTGCCGCAAGCGTAGTGAAACCCCTTCACGAGGTATGCTCATGCTGGGACGGAACGGGATTACGAGGCTCACAGCCTCAGTCCTCGGGCTGCTCCTCTCGGTGTCCACGGCAGAGATCGCATCGGCGCAGAACGCCGTCACGATCACTGGCCGTATCACTGCAGAGGGAGGACAGCCGCTCTTCGGCGCAAACGTCGCAATCGATGCTCTTGCGATTCGCGTTGGCACCAATGAAGAGGGACGGTTCACGATGGTTGTTCCTGGTGCGCGCGCGCGTGGCCAGCAGGTGGTCGTGCTGGTGCGGTCCTTCGGCTACGTTCCGCAGTCGAAGAGCGTCACCCTTGAAGGTGGTTCGCAGACGCACGACTTCGTCCTCAAGCAGGACGTCAACCGCCTGAGCCAGGTCGTCGTGACGGGCGTGACGGGCGCGACGGAAGTGAAGAAGCTTCCGTTCACGGTTGCCCAGGTCAATGCGGAGGACATGCCGGTTCCAGGTGCGAACCCGCTCTCGCAGATCCAGGGTAAGGTGCCCGGTGTCAACATCGTGTCGGCCTCTGGCCGTCCCGGCTCGGCTCCTTCGGTCATCCTCCGCGGCCCCCAGTCGATTAACGCCTCGGGCCGTGGTCAGGACCCGCTCTACATCATTGACGGCGTCATTTCGCAGGGCGGCATCCAGGACATCAACCCCCAGGACATCGAGAACATCGAAGTCGTGAAGGGTGCGGCGGCCTCCTCGCTCTACGGCTCGCGCGCCGGCAACGGCGTCATCCAGATCACGACCCGTTCGGGCCGTAACTCTGGCGAAGGTGTGCGCTTCCGTATGCAAGCTGAGTACGGCAACCAGAGCATCGAGAACGAGTATCGGTATCCGAAGACTCACTTCATGCTGATGGACAAGGACTACTCGCGCTACTGCATCGCAGGCACCCAGGATTGCGCGCAGTCGCTCGACCTCGAAGCCGAGTCCTACCGCATCAACGACGGCGGTGGCCTTTTCGCGCTCTCGCCGGTCACGATTGTGAACGATGCTGGCATCGCGAGAAATCCCGGTCAGCAGAACGGTCGCAATCTCTACCAGAGCAACAAGTACGTCCGCACGTACAACCCGATCCGTCAGGTCCTGACGAACGGCGAGTCGTTCACTGCGACGCTCGACGCAACGGGCCGTATCGGCCGGACGAACTTCTTCACGTCGGCGAATCAGTTCCGCCAGGAAGGCGCCGTCCGCTACCTCGAGGGGTACACCCGCAACTCGTTCCGCCTCAACGTCGACCAGCAGCTGGCCTCGGCGTGGCACATCGCGGTCCGCTCGAACTTCA
>JAYUWY010000250.1:0-3500 GCA_043753285.1 Gemmatimonas sp.
CCGCCACTTCAATACAATGCTCGGCTTGCGCAATAGCACGGCAATGCCAGCTGCCGGCACAGCGAGCATGCCCGCCATGTGATTCGCGTAGCCAAGACCGCAGAGATACGCGAAGAGAATGAGCAACTTGTCAGCGCCTGGCGCTTCGGGCTCATCGCACCAACGCACAATCAACCACGCGCAGATGGCGAGACCAGCGAGCGAGACGGTGTACACCTTCTCGTTCACCACCGAGTTGCTCCACACCGTGAAGGCCGTGGCGCCAATGAGCACCGCGAGTGCGCCGCCCATGATGCGCTGCCAGCGCTTCTCGAACCAGCCCACCAGCACGCGCTCAGTGATCAAGAACCACATGCCCGCGGCCACCGACGACGATATCGCGGCCAGCAAGTTCACGCGCATCGCCACATTCGGCGCGATGGGCAGAATTGCAAACACGCGCCCGACGAGCACGAAGAACGGATTGCCCGGAGGATGCGGCAGTCCCAGCGTGTACGCCGCCGTGATGTACTCGCTCGTGTCCCACATCGCCGACTCTGGAGAGAGCGTGATGAGGTACAGGAGGAAGGTCATTCCCGCCGCGACTGCTGCGGCGAAGTAGGACGGGCGGTTGTCGAGTTCGGAGCTCATTCTGGGCTGAGTTCGGGGAAGTCGGAAAGGTAGGGCTTGGAGACTTGAGACGGGAGACTTGAGACTTGAGAGTGCCAGCATTTTCTCAAGTCTCAGCTCTCAAGTCTCACGTCTCTTCTAGTGTCTGAAGGTCCTCTGACCCGTGAATACCATCGCAATTCCATGCTCATTCGCCGCAGCAATTACCTCTTCATCCCGCACCGATCCGCCGGGCTGCACGATGGCCTTTACCCCAGCCGCGGCGGCCTGGTCCACACCATCGCGGAAGGGGAAGAAGGCGTCGCTACCCAGCGCGGAGTCTTTGGGGTCGTGACCGGCGGTGCGGGCCTTGTGGACGGCCAAAAATGCGGCGTCCACGCGGCTCATTTGGCCAGCGCCAATGCCTATCGTCGCGCCGTCGCGGGCGAGGACAATCGCATTGGACTTCACGCTGGCCACCGCGCGCCAGGCGAAGAGGAGGTCCTTGAGTTCGGCGCTCGAGGGTTGGCGTTCCGTCACGACCTTCCAGCCGCGCTGATCGAGCGTGGACGGCGCGCGTTCCTGCACGAGGATGCCGCCGCGCACGCCCTTCACGTCAATCGCAGTGCCGGTCACGCGGGCTGATCCTTCGAGCACACGCAGGTTCTTCTTGGCGCCCAGCGTGGCGAGTGCCTCAGGAGTGAACGCAGGTGCGATGATGCATTCCACAAACAGTGACGAGACGGCCTGTGCGGCGGCTTCATCCACGGGCACGCTGAAGGCAATCACGCTACCAAATGCAGAGACAGGATCGCAGGCGAGTGCCTTCTGATACGCTTCCAGCGCGCTCGTGCCTGTTGCGAGTCCACAGGGCGTGGTGTGCTTGATGATGGCGCACGCGGTTTCCTCGCCAAACGGATCGATGGCGAGCATCGCGCCTTCGAGATCCAACAAATTGTTGAAGCTCAGCTCTTTGCCGCCGTGCTGCTTCAGCGCGCCGAGGCCGGCACCTGCGCGCTCTACATAGAATGCGGCCGCTTGCCCCGGGTTCTCACCGTAGCGCAGCGTCTGCACGCGCTCAAAAGACATCGCCAAGCGCTCAGGGAACTTGTCTTCGCGCTGCGCGGCGAACCATGCGGCAATCGCTGCGTCGTACGCGGCGGTGTGCGCATACACCTTCTCCGCCAAATCGCGCCGCAACTCGGTGGCATCGCCACCGTCGCGCATGGCCTCCAGCACGAGCGTGTAGTCAGCTGGATCAACGACAACGGTCACCGCCGCGAAATTCTTGGCAGCCGAGCGCAGCATCGACGGGCCGCCGATGTCGATCTGCTCAATCACATGAGCGGGCTCGAGGCCTCGCTTCGCCGCCGTCTCGCGAAACGGATAGAGATTCACGCACACAAGATCGATGGGCGCGATGTTGTGCGCCTTGATGGCGGTCATGTGCTCGGGCAGATCGCGCCGCGCGAGTAAACCGCCGTGGACCGCAGGGTGCAGTGTCTTCACACGCCCGTCGAGCATCTCGGGGAACTGTGTGACATCGCTCACGTCCGTCACCGCGAGATTAGCCTGTCGCAGCGCCTTCGCCGTGCCGCCCGTGGAGAGCAACGAATAGCCGAGTTCGTGCAGGCCACGCGCAAACTCCACGAGGCCTGATTTATCGGAGACAGACAGGAGGGCAACAGGCATTAACGCATCTCGTGAATCGGGTGTTCGATGTGCACGCGCCCATCGCTGCCCAGTGTGATCGTTCCAGTCGCAACACCGTACACGCACGGCGGATACAACTTGTGTTCTGCTTGCAACACGCGCTCGGCGAGTGACTCCGCGGAATCCGTCGCGAGCACGGGCACCTCCACCTGCGCGATAATCGCGCCTTCGTCGTAATGTGCGCTGACGAAATGCACCGTCGGGCCGCTCACGCGCGCACCTGCACGCAACACCGCAACGTGGACGTTCGCGCCAAACATTCCGGGGCCGCCAAATGCCGGCAACAGCGCCGGGTGCACGTTCACGAGCTTGCCGTGAAAGCGCTCAACAACAGGCGCGGGGATTAGTCGTAAGTAGCCAGCCAGCGCGATGTGCGTGATGCCGTGTTCACGCAGTGTCGCGTCGAGCGCGTCGCTGCGTTCCTTGGGCAAATGCATTGCGGGCACGTGCCAGCCGCGCGCGCGCTCGAGCGCACCCGCGGCCCGACGGTCCGAGACCACCAACGCAAGTTCTACGTGGTTGCCCGCAGCATCGTGCGCCGCGAGGTGGTCGCGAATCGCCTGCAGGTTGGTGCCTCCGCCAGAGGCGAGCACTGCGAGTCGTGCTTTCGTCACGGGCTGAATCTACCGCGCGCGTGACGAGAGAACGAGCGACACGGCGTCGCCGAGTGTCGCGCATGTGGTGATGACAGCGTCGGCGTCCGGCGCTGCGATTGTCGCGGCGTGTGCGATGTCTTCAGCCGGCGTGTTCGCGCTCGGCACGAGAAATCCGCGACCGCCTAGCGTCTGCGTCGGTGCAACGTCGCGCCAACGATCTCCGATGAACACTGAGCGCGCGAAGTCAATCGCGTGCGCTTCTGCCGCGCGCCGGTACAAGAGTGTGCCCGGCTTGCGACACTCGCACGGCCCGGACACGCTGGGTTCGTGCGGGCAGTGCAGGCTGTCGGTGAGCGTGACGCCGTGCGCGGCGAGTAGCCCGTCGAGCCGCTCGCGCACCGCGGCGTAATCGGCTTCTGTGAGCAATCCACGCGCGATGCCCGACTGATTCGTCACGACAATCAGCGCGTATCCCGCCGCGGCAAGCTGCTGCAGCGCGCGCGGTACACCATCAATCAGCTGAACGAGTGCGGGGTCGCGCAGATAGTGCGCATCATGAATGAGCGTGCCGTCGCGGTCGAGAAATGCCGCCGGGCGGCGCGC
>JAYUWY010000251.1:0-3500 GCA_043753285.1 Gemmatimonas sp.
CCGGGAAGCTGCCCTGCTCGTGCTGGTTGATGACGACAACGTTCGCACCCTGATTCTTGCTCTTCACTTCGCCGAGCTTCTGGGCGAGGATGCCGAGCGCGTCGTCCCACGTGGTGGCGACGAGGTTTGCGCCTTCGCGCTTCATCGGGCCGCGGTAGCGATCCGGATTGTAGAGCCCCTGCAGCGACGACTGACCACGCGCGCAGAGTGCACCGCGATTGACCGGGTGCGCCGGGTTGCCTTCCGCCTTGATGGCGCGACCATCGCGCACTTCGACGATGAGTCCGCAGCCAGCGGCGCACTCTCGGCAGGTGGTGGCGTAGTAGTTGGAGACGCCAGGAACCGTGTTGTCTGGCGAGACCAAGTACGGGATCAGCTTTTCGACGTTGCTCGTGCCGCAACCAACTGCGGCAGTGGCAGCCGTGGAGACGCCGAGCACTTTGAGGAACTCGCGGCGCTTAACGGCCGCGCGCTCCTCGAGAGCGCCCTGGGTGGCATCCGTGGTATTCGGAGTCATTAGGAGACCTAGTAGTGACAGGTGGCGCAGTCGTAGCTCGCGCGCTTACGCGGCGCAGCGAGTGCGGCAGAGTCCGGCTCATAGCCCGCCGCGCGCATGCCTTCTGCGGCGTCGTAGCCGTTCACGTGACACGAGACGCACCAGCCCATGTTGAGCGACTGCGCCTGGAAAACCTGAGACATGTTGTTGACTTGGCCGTGGCAGGTCTGGCAGGTCACGCCAGCATTCACGTGACGCATGTGCGGGAAGTGCACGTACTCCGGCACCTTGTGCACGCGCACCCACGGTACCGGCTGACGCTTGTTCCAGTATTCGGAGAGCTTCTGGATCTCGGGACGGTCGGCGCCGACGAGCGTGTGGCAAGCCATGCAGGTGCCGACGGCGGGAATGCCCGGGTCCGGCGACTGGCCGGCGGCGTTGTGACAGAACGCGCAGTTCATCTGCAGCGTGTTCACGTGCACCGGATGCGGGAACTTCACCGGCTGCTCGGGGGAGCGACCGATGCCGCCACCGATGTAGAAGGTGTAGCCCGACGATCCGCTATAGGCCCACGGACCCGGCTGCGCCTTTCCGGCGGCTTCACGATTGGCGGCCTGCGTGGCTGTCTCTGGCGCGGCGGGCGCCGCGGCATCCGGTACCGTTTGCGAACCGGCATAGGCAGACAGCATCGTGGCGGCGATCGCAATCGCCACCATCCCAGGAATGAGCACCCACTTGCGACGACCCGTCATACGCGAAGGACTCGGAGAAAGGGAAATCCGAATGGTCTACTCGGGCTTGTGAACGATTTCACAAGCCTTTTTCGTCTCGGAAACTTACCGCCGTGCCCACGTGTCGCAAGTGTTTGCGACGAGTGGTGTTACTCGTGCTGACTCACCAGTGGTTATTCAGCGTCCAACCCGCGCTTCACGCGGTCAATGGTGCGCAAAACTTCGATACCCATGGCCCGCACCAACGTGAGCTCGCGCGTATCGGGGCCGGCGCGGTTCAAGAGCGAGCGCACGCTGCGCATGATGTGCTCCGGATTGCGCGTCTTATAAAACGCGATCGCGGCGAGCGCGCGGTCAATGTCGGAGAGTGCGCGCTCCCATTCCTCGTGCTGGGGAAGCGCCGCTTGATGCTTGTGTCGCGCAACTTTTCGCGTGGCGTCACCCGCTTCGAGATGCAACTCATACGCGGCCACCAACACGGCCTGCGCCACGTTGAGCGATGCGTGTTCGGTGGTGGGGATGCGCACCAAGACCTGCGCCGCATCAATCGCGTCGTTGGGCAAACCGTGATCTTCTTGGCCGAACAACAGGGCGACGGTGCCGCTCTCCGCTTTCTCCAACATCACGGGGGCGAGCGCGCGCGGCTCGGTCACGGGCCAGCGATGCGCGCGGCGCTTGGCGCCGAAGGCGGCGACGTACACACAGTCGGCGAGCGCTTCTTCCAGCGTATCGAAGTGGCGAATGCGCTCGACCAAATCGCGCGTGCCGTGCGCCACGCCTTCGATGCGCCACGGATCGTACGCCACGGGCGTGACGAGCCGTAAATCCACAAACCCAAAGTTCTTCATCACGCGCACCGTGGCGGCGATGTTCACTGGGTCCTGTGGCTTGTTGAGCACGATGGCGACGCGGTGGAGCACAGACATCCGACAAAGGTAGTCGCCCCTGTGCTCAGCGGCGCGCCGAATGCTTACCTTTGAGGGAATGGAATTCCTCATGGATCTCTTCGCCCAGCTGCGCGACCTTGAGTCGCTGGTCGCTACCGCGGGCTACGTCGGTGTCACGACGATCATTTTCATCGAAACGGGTTTGTTGTTTCCGTTTCTGCCCGGCGATTCCCTGCTCGTCACCGCAGGCCTCGTGGCTGCAGCGGAGAATTCTACGCTGAGCGTCTGGACACTCGGCGCACTCTGCAGCGTGGCCGCCATCGTTGGCGACCAGATCGCGTACGGCATTGGGCGCCGCTCCGGCGAGGCGCTCTTCACGAAGGAAGATTCGCGCTGGTTTAAACGCAGTCACCTGACAGCGGCGCACGCGTTTTACGAGAAGCACGGCGGCAAGACGATTATTCTCGCGCGCTTCATGCCCTTTGCGCGCACGTTTGCGCCGGTGGTCGCTGGCGCTGCGAAGATGCATTACCCGACGTTTGTGTTCTACAACGTCATTGGCGGCCTGGCGTGGATTTGGTCCATGCTGCTTACGGGGTACTACGTCGTGAAAATGGTGCCGGGACTCGACCGGCATGTAGAGAAGCTCATCATCGGGATCATCTTCGTTTCCATTCTCCCCGGCATTTACGGGTGGTGGAAGTCGCGGAAGTCCCCGTCCGTTTCCCCTGACACACCGAGGTCCTGATGGCACACGCACTCGCTCCCCTGCCCTACGCCCACAACGCGCTCGAGCCACACATCGACGCGCAGACGATGGAAATCCATCACGGCAAGCATCACCAGGCGTACGTCAACAACTTGAACGCTGCAGTTGAGAAGGCGCCCGAGCTCGCCTCGTGGTCGCTCGACGATCTCTGCAAGAACATTGCAAAGGTCCCCGAGTCAGTGCGTGGCGCCGTGCGCAACAACGGCGGCGGACATTGGAATCACACGCTGTTCTGGGCGACGATGGCTCCGAATGCTGGCGGCGAACCCAGCGGCGAACTCGGCGCGGCAATGACCAAGGCCTTTGGTGACTACGCCAAGTTCCGCGAGCTGTTCAAGGCGGCGGCAGTTGGTCGCTTCGGTTCGGGTTGGGCTTGGCTCGTTGCGGCGAAGGACGGCAGCGTCTCAATCGAGAGCACCCCGAATCAGGACAACCCGATGATGGAGGGTCGTCACGCGTTGGTTGGCCTCGACGTGTGGGAGCACGCGTACTACCTCAAGTACCAGAACAAGCGTCCGGACTATGTGGAAGCGTGGTTCAATGTTGTCGCGTGGGCCGAAGTCGCGAAGCGGTACGCTTCGCGCTAACTGCGGACGGAAGACTTAAGACGGAAGGTA
>JAYUWY010000252.1:0-7009 GCA_043753285.1 Gemmatimonas sp.
CCGCTCCTTACGGAGCGGCCCGTTCTTGTCTCTCCAGACTTCCGTCTTAACTCTTCCGTCCACTATGCCCTGCTCAGTTTTTATCGCGACGTCTTTAGATGGCTTCATCGCCCGCCGCGACGGCGCCATCGATTGGCTCCCCACGCCCGAAGCCGGCGTCGAGGACTACGGCTACCACGCGTTCATGGACACCGTCGACGCCGTCGTGATGGGTCGCAACACTTACGAGTCCGTGCTCGCAATGGGTGGTTGGACGTATCCCAAGCCCGTCGTCGTCCTCTCGTCGCGCGCGTTCAAAGTCAGCCGCAAGCTCAGCGAAACCGTCGTGAACATGTCCGGCACGCCGCAGGAAATCACTGAACAGTGCGCGAAGCGCGGCTGGAACTCGCTGTACATCGACGGCGGCATCACCATCCAACGCTTTCTCGCCGCCGGCGTGATTGAACGCATCATCGTGACCCGTGTACCAGTCCTCCTCGGCGAGGGTCTTCCGCTTTTTGGTGCTCTGCCGCACGATATAGCTCTGACGCACGTTCGCACGCAGGCCTACGATACGGGCCTCGTGCAAAGCGAGTATCGCGTACACCGCGCTTAAGGAGAATCCGATGTTGTTGCGATCAATGGCCACACTGGGACTACTCGTCGCGATCAGCGCGCCGCTGCACGCGCAGTGCGCGGTGCCGGGCTATGCGCTGCAGGTGACTGCGGCCGATGGCGCCACGCTCGACAGCGCGTTCTTGAGCGAGGCGGCGCGTACGGTCGCGCTGCGCTGGGCGACGCCGAGTGTGCGTCGCGCGGACTTCGTGATGTGGCGTCGCGTGCGGGAGCGCACGCTGCCGGCGATTCCGCGTTGGGCAGATGATTGGCGCCCCGCTGCGAATCACGCGGCGGAAGTCGTACTAGTCCTGCGCCGCCGCGGTCGCGCGGATATCAGTGATCCGTCGCCGGCGTCTGGTGATCGCTTGTTTGATCGTTCGCTCGAAAGCATTGTGCGCGATCCGTTGCCAGGAAGCCCAGAGCTGCCCGCATTGCCGGCGAGCGTGACGGCGGACTCGGTGGCGCTGCGCATTGTGTTTGGTGCCAAGCCAGAAGGGCCCGTGCCGGGAGTCATTCGCTTTGCCAGCGAGCAATCGCCAGTGAGCGTTGTGGCAAACTCGCTAACCATCTCGTACACGCCGCGCACGCCGACGACGGTGGTCGGTCGCGGCGCGCAGGCGCCATCGGCAGGCGACATCGTTGCGACGGTGAAGTACGACATCACAGAAGAGGGAACGGTGGATCCACGTTCCATTCAGATTGTGGACGCCACCAATCGCGACTTTGGGCGCGCAGTGCAGGATGGACTGTTGCGTGCACGCTTCACTGCGGCGACGACGAACTGCCAGCGCGTGCGCATCTCAGTGATTCAGCGGTTCGGCAACTAACTGCGAATCTGATGTGACGCGGTAGCGAATGTCTGCAGTCTCCCTTGTGTTCCCCAAACAGAGGAGAGAAAATGCATTCATCCATTCGTCGCGCCGTTGGCGCACTGGTGCTTGTTGCCGGCACGATCTTCACCGCCGCTGCGTGTGAAGAGCTCGGTCCCCGCACGGGGCAGATGACGATGTACCTCACCGATGCACCGGGTGATGTGCAGAAGGCCGTCGTCACCATCGAAGAGATCTATCTCACCGGCGCGGACTCGACCGAAGGTCGCGTCCTGTTGCGCGACATTCCGTTCACGACGGATTTGTTGACGCTCGCCGACTCCTTGCACCTGTTGATTGATGGTGTGGAGATTCCGGCTGACACGTACGGACAGCTCCGTATGGTGATCTCTGGCGCGTACATCGAGGTTGAAGCCGCTGATGGCGGTTCGGAGATCTATGCTTCGAGCCCGACGTATGCGGGCTTGCCGGCCGGCGCTGTCGTGACGGGCTCACTCCAGATGCCGAGCTTTGCATCGTCGGGGCTGAAGGTGAACCTGCCGGGCGACGCGTTCACGGTCATCGCCGATGGCGTCGTGGCCCTGGTCGTGGACTTCGACGTGTCGCAGAGCTTTGGGAAGCTCGCGGGAGGCTCCGGCCAGTGGGTGATGACGCCGGTGCTGCACGGGACCGTACCGCCACCCGCGCCGTAACGCGCGGTGGGTAGCGGTTCGGGGGTCCGTCCCACAACTTGGGGACGGGCCCCTTTTCCCATTGAGGCACGCGCTATGGCCGACGCACCGCGTAAGCCATTTGATGACGAGATCGATGTGCACGGACTCACGCATCGGGGAAAGGTGCGTCCGGTCAACGAAGATCAGTTCTTGCTCGCCTCCATTCACAAGCGCGTGAATGTGTTAGCCACGAGCCTGCCCGCGAATGAGTTGGTGATGGCGAACGATAGGCTGGCGTTCTTGGCTATGGTGGCCGATGGTGTGGGCGGCCTCGACCGCGGCGAAGAAGCCAGCGCGACAGCACTCTCTGCGGCGATGCGATACGTCTCTGAAACTATGGAGTGCTACTACAAAGCCGAGTCGGGGACGAATCGCTTTGAAGTTGAGCTAGTGCAGGCTGCGATGCGCGCGCACGAAGCGGTGCGCGCCAAAGCCGCCGCCGACGGCTCGCACATGGCCACGACGCTCACGCTCTACATGGGTGTGTGGCCCAAGTACTACTTGCTGCAAGTGGGCGACTCGCGCTACTACAGCTATCGCGACGGAAAGCTGCGACAAGTCTCGAAGGATCAGACTGTAGCACAAGATTTGGTGGACAAAGGCGTGCTCACGCCAGAAGCCGCAGAGCGGACGCGCCTCGCGCACGTGCTCTCAAGTTCCATCGGCGGCGATGACACGCTGCCCGTGGTGACGCGACTCGAGTCCGACTGGGGCATCGCCCATCTCCTCTGCAGCGACGGACTCACCAAGCACGTGAGCGACGCGCGCATTGCCGAAGTGTTGGGTTCCATGACGAGCTCGAAGCAAGCCTGCGAGCTGCTGCTGCAGGAAGCGCTCGACGGCGGCGGCACGGACAACATCACCATCATCATTGGCACGACGCGCGAGCGCGGGGAGCGCGGGGAGCGCGTGTGAACGACGCGTCAGGTCATGGCTGAGCATTCCTCGGCTCCATCTCCGCACCGCGATCTGCTGCGCGGCCATGGCGAACTCATACTCGTCGTGGACGACGAGGAAGCCATTCGCGCGGTGGCGCATCGCATTCTCACGCGCTACGGGTACAAAGTGGTGGTGGCCGCCAATGGTGTGGAGGCGCTGCAACAGTACGACGAGCACCACGCCGAGTTAGCAGCGATTATCACGGACGTCTCGATGCCCGACATGGACGGGCCGGCGTTGATTGCAGCTCTCAGAGAGCGCAAGGTTGCGATCCCGATCATCGTCTCCAGCGGGTACATCCCCGAGGAAGGGGCGGGCCGCCTGCTGGACACCGGCACCGAGTTCTTTATCTCGAAGCCGTTTTCTGCGGACGGTCTCTTGAGTACGTTGCGGGGTGTGCTCGTCGGCCCGGATTGACGCCGACGCCTGGGCAGGATTCTCCGTGATTGAGTGCTGGCGATGACTCCGTGGGTCAAGCGACTTCTCGTCGCGAACATTGCAGTGTACGCGTTGTCCATCATTGGGCGCGCTTCACCAATCTGGGATTACTTCGTACTGTTTTCCCCGTATGTGTTTCAGCGTCCGTGGACGCTGTTCACGTACATGTTCCTGCACGATGTGCAGGGCATCGGGCACATCCTGTTCAATATGCTGGTGCTCTTCTTCTTTGGCCCGCGCGTCGAGATGCGCATGGGCGAGCGCCGGTTCATCACGCTCTACTTGATTGCGGGACTCACCGGCGGTGTGGCGTCGGTGGTGCTGACGCCGCAGGCCGCCGTGGTGGGCGCATCGGCGGCGATCTACGGCGTGATGTTGGCGTTTGCCGTGTTCTGGCCGCGCGAGAAGATCTACATCTGGGGCATCATTCCCGTCGAGGCGCGCATTCTGGTGGTGATCAGCACGTTGTTCGCGCTGTACTCGGGATTCGGCGGCGGTGGACGCACGGCGCACTTTGCACACTTGGGCGGCTACGTTGGCGCTGCGGTGTACCTCTGGTATTTGCAGCGCAACACCGCGCAGCGAAAGTTTCAGGCGAGGGTCAATGCAGTAGAGCCGGGCGTGAAGAGCGCCATCGCGCTGAATCGCGAGGCGCTCAACTTGCAGGGCGTGCACGCGCTCACGAAGGAAGAAGTCGATCGCATTCTCGACAAGATCAACACGCAGGGCATGAGCAGCATCACGCCCGAGGAACTGCGCTTCCTTTCGAACTTTGCTCCGCTGGACGACCGAAAGCCCAGTTAGCGCACTGGCTCAAGACGAATGATGGCCGTGGGCGCGCCCATACGATCTTCGATGGACACATAGATAAATCCATCTGGCCCCTGCCGCACATCGCGCACACGACCGCGACGCTGGAGAATCGTTTCATCTTCCATCACGCGCGTGCCGTCGAGCTTGAGTCGTACAACGACTTCGCCCACGAGTCCGCCAGCGAAGATGTCGCCCTGCCAACCCGGGAACGCGTTGCCCGTATACGCCGTGATGCCCGACGTCGCGATGCTCGGCACCCACACCTTCACCGGCTGCTCCATCCCTTCGCGCACCGTGCCCGTGTGGATGGCCGTGCCGCTGCGGTAGTTCACGCCAAAGCCAATCACCGGCCAGCCGTAGTTCTTGCCAGCCTGAATGAGATTGAGTTCGTCGCCACCCTGCGGACCGTGCTCTGTGGCCCACACGGCGCCCGTAGTGGGGTGCACCATCAACGCCTGCGGATTGCGATGGCCGTAGCTCCAAATCTGCGGGAGCGCATCTTCGCGACCGACGAACGGATTGTCGGTGGGCACGCGTCCATCGTCGTGCAGGCGAATGATTTTGCCGTTGTGCGCGCGCAGGTTCTGCGCCGGATGCGCGGCGAGATCTCCAGACGGCGGCACTTGGCGATCACCAACAGAGATGAACAAATAGTTGTTCTTGTCAAACGCGAGGCGTGAGCCGTAGTGGCCTTGGCCCTGCGACCACGCCTGCGCCTCAAAAATTTCTTGCACATTGTTGAGGCGATCGTTCTCAAAGCGCGCGCGAATCACCGCCGTCGTACTCTGATTGCCTTCGGCGTTGGGCTTCGCGTACGAGATGTAGATGAGGCGATTGCGCGCGAAGTCCGGGTGCGGCACGACGTCGAGCAAGCCGCCTTGATTGCCGACGCGGATGGTGGGCAGTCCTGCTACCGGCTCCGCGAGCAAGCGTCCGTTGCGCACGATGCGCAGACGGCCGGGACGCTCGGTGACGAGCATGTCGCCGCCGGGCAGGAAAGCGATCGCCCACGGATTCACCAAACCTTCGGCGACCGAGACGACGCGGTATTGATGATGCGCGGTGCGCACGGTCGCGCTGGCAGCGGGCGCGTTCTGCGCAACGACAACAGATGGCAGCGCGAGAGTCGCGACGAGCGCGAGACGAGTCCAAGACATCAGCAAACTCCGGAAGTGCGAAAGAGTGATGCACGAAAACTGACGCGCGCCTGCCCAGAGGCAAGCGCGCGTCGGTCCAACTTTCGTGCGGAATTGTCAGTTCCCGCCGCGACCACGACCCTCGCTACGGCCGCTGCTGCGCGTGCCGCTTGAACCACTTGATCCACTTGATCCGCGGCTTCCCGAGCCACCCGAGCTTCCGCGCGCCTCACCGCCGCCAGACCGCGGGGCGGAGGCGCGGGGCGTGCTGGAACCACCCGAGCGCGGAGCGGACGCCCTGGGCTCCGCCCTGGGCGCGCTGGAGCCGCTAGAACGCGGCGCCGAGGCTCGAGGCGTGCTCGAGCCGTTAGAACGCGACGGGGTCGCCTCGCTCCGCTCGGTCCGCGGCGTCGAAGCCCGCGGAGTAGAAGCCCGCGGAGTAGACGTTGAGCGAGAGGGCTCAGCCGCCCCACGCGACGGGCGCGGATTCCACGTGCCGTTGCTCGAGCGCGGCGTGCTCGCTGCCTCACCGCGACCGGCTGAACTACCTTCGCCACGCGGCTCGCTCGTGCTCGAGGTGCCGCGTGACGGTGACGCGCCGCGAGTGCCACGCGACGGTGCACCACCGCTTGGCAACGGCGTCACGCGCTCACCGCTGGCGTTGCGTGCCGCATAGCCACGTGCGCTGCCACGCGACTCGCCTGGCGATGTACCACGCGCAGACGCGCCGCTCGCGACGTCGCGACGATACCCGCGGTCGTGACGATCATACGACACGTTGCGATGCACGGTGCCGTAACGACGCGCGCGATGCGTGTCCCAGCGACGATACGCGATGCCGCGGTTCACCACGATAACTGTGTGACGCGGCGAGACGTACCATGGGCTGATCACAATCCACGGACGCGACACCACCACCCATCTCGGGCCGTGTGAGTCCCAGCCGTGGTGATACACGCGGTGTCCGTACCAATCCACATCGTACGTGAGCCACACACCCACCGGATAGCCAACACCCCAGCTCCAATACGACGGGTGCGCGTGCGTGACGTACACCGGCTGATAGTAGATCACCGTAGGGTCGTACGTCGGAACATAGATGATGCGCGGCTCAGCGGGTTCGATGCGAATCACTTCGCGCTCGACCACCACAGTCTGCTGCGCCGTGCTCTGCAGGTTGCCCTGGGCACTGGCCATCTGACGCAAGCCTTGCACCGCATTCATTACGTCCACGGGCTGCGAGGCGTACGCCTGGCCAAGCGCGGTCATCCAGTCTTCACCCTCGGCGAGCAGGTTGAGTACCGGCGTGTAGCGCGCGACGGCCTTCACGCTGATTTCCCAAGGCATCTGATCGATGTTGTCAGTGCCGAAGGCTTTCACGTGAGCCTGCGCGGCGAGCACTTGGTCGGGATAGGTGGCCGCGACCAGCACCTGCGCGAGGATTGGATCGGGATACAGCGCGATGGGCGCGAGGAGGTTTTCGAGCTCCTCAGCGGTCCAGCGTTCGGCGGCTGCGGCGGAAGCCTGCGCATCCTGCGCGCGA